>DATEOV010000301.1:0-2920 GCA_035273645.1 Flavobacterium sp.
TTCAGGACAATTCAATAAAAAACGAGGAATCAATAAAAAGATAGAAAGCGAAGCCCAAAAACGAAATGACATTGCTTTGACTCCTTTGGCCATGCCAATGCTTGCCGGCCCTGGTTCTATTTCTTTATTAATTGCATTTTACCAAGAACACAATTCCACTAACGAACTCATAATTGCCACGCTGGCAATATTAGCTATCGCAATTGCAATTTTTATCATACTAAGAAGCGCACATTATCTGGCTCAAATACTTGGAGCCTCAGGCATAGTGGCGATTTCAAGAATTGTAGGATTTATAGTTGTTGCAATCGGCATTCAATACATTGTAAGTGCCCTCATCAATATCATCAAAAGCAATTTGATGTAATTCTAGAAATACACAATAAAAAAGTCCAAATCCAGAAATATTTACATTAAGGATTTAGACTTTTTTATTGAAATTATAAATTTATTCTCTTGGCAAAAAGATCTCTGCCATCATACAACGAGCACTTCCTCCACCGCAGGCTTCGATTGTATCTAAACTTGAACTCAAAATCGTTACATGCTCTTCCAATTGGGCAATCTGCTTTTTAGTCAAACTTTGATGAGCCGAAGCACTCATGACTAAATATCTTCTATCGTTATCTCCTTTTACTTCGAGCATATTCCCAGCAAAATTATTTACTTGTTCCTCTGTGATTAAAATTATTTCTTTTTCATCACCTTTAATGCTGTCAAGAACCATTTTTCGTTCTTTTTTATCATCAATAGAATCTGCACAAATAACAGCAAACGTATCTCCAAGACACATCATAACATTGGTATGATAAATTAATTTTCGCTCCTTATTTACTGTTTGAAAAGCTTCAAAAATTACTGGAGTAAATTCAAAGTCTTCACAAAACTCAATAAACAATTCTTCATCGGCTCTTGGAGAAAGCGCACAATAAGCTTTGCCATTTTCTCTATCCAACAATAAGCTTCCTGTTCCTTCTAAGAAAAAACCATCTTCCTCTGCAGATGTGTAATCCATAATATTATTGATTACAAATCCTTTTTCTTCCAAAATATCCAGAATATCTTCTCTGCGTTCTTGACGGCGATTCTCTGCAAACATTGGATAAAGAGCTACGTCCCCATTCTCATGAAAAGAAATCCAATTATTTGGAAAAATACTATCTGGAGTGTCTGCATTTTCTATATCATCTACTACTGTTACATCTACCCCAACAGCACGAAGCTTTTCAACAAAAACATCAAATTCCTGTTGCGCTTTTGCATTTACTGTTGCTGGCAAAAGACCCTCTAAAACTTTTTGATAGTAATTATTCACGGCTGTTTGCTCATTCATACGAAAAGCGACTGGCCGAATCATCAAAATGGAGTTTGTTGTTTGTGTCATTTTCTAATTGTTTTATCGTTTCAAAATGTATTGTCTAAAGTTAAACAATATAATTCGAAACATTTTATATTAATCTCTTATTAATGGCAGAGTAGAGCATCTTAACAATCCCTCTTGTTTGGCAATTTCAGCATATGGAATTTCTTCTACAATGAACCCATTTGCTCTCAGCCAATTATTTAATCTAGTGAAATTTTTTTCAGAAACAACCACATTAGTATCAATCGAGAACACATTAGAATTCATATTATACATCTCTTCTCTTGTAATATGAAACAAATTCTCTTTACCAAAAAGATCCACCAAAAATATGTAATCAGCTTCTTCTCTAAATCCTCTTTTGTAAATGATGCCCTTATCTTTACCAACTGGCTGAAAACAACAATCCAAATGCAATGCATTATCACGTGCTTCGATTCGAGATTTTACTAAATCAAATTCTTTTACAATTTTATTTGGAAATAATTCTTTTAAAAAATTTACGCCATACATATTAGTTCTTGCCGTAATATAGCTCGCATAGTCACTGCCTTTATAGGTTCCAACAAAAATATAATCATTCCAAAGCATTACATCTCCTCCTTCAATATGAACTTCTTCTGGTGGACGAATTACTTTTGCAGGATTTATTTGATCAATCACATATTGAATAGCATCTAGCTCTCTTTCGCGATCTGGCAAAATGTTTGATTTAACAAATATATCATCAATCACAAAACCAATATCCCTAGCAAATATCTGATTATAATTTTCAATCATTTGAGGACGTAAAACAGTTACTCCGTATTTTTTAAAAACAGAATTAAAAGCATCCATTTCAACAACCATATCGTTCTCAATTGGATAGGTGTTAGCCAAAATATGTTCTAAAGATTTAGGATCATAAGCTTCTTCAATTTTTGGGGTAGGCCCATTGCTAATTGCAGACCCTAACACTACTGCCCTTAATCTCGAAGTTTCATTCTTAACATTTAATTCAAGCATTGTTATAAATTTTGCCAAAGATAAAAAAAAAGCTTCACTAGAAAAGTGAAGCTTCAATATTCTGTTAGAGAATTATTATTTCTTATATTCTCTTAAAGGATAACCTGTATAAACTTGTCTTGGTCTACCTATTGGTTCTTTATTTTCTCTCATTTCTTTCCATTGAGCAATCCAGCCTGGCAATCTTCCAATTGCAAATAATACAGTAAACATATCTGTTGGAATTCCTAATGCTCTATATATAATACACGAATAAAAATCAACATTCGGATATAGATTTCTTGATTTGAAATAGTCATCCTGCAACGCAGCTACCTCTAATTTTTTAGCAATTTCAAGAATAGGATCATTAACACCTAAAGTAGAAAGTACCTCGTCAGCAGCTTTTTTGATAATTTTTGCTCTTGGATCAAAATTTTTGTAAACTCTATGACCAAATCCCATTAATCTGAAAGGGTCATTTTTGTCTTTCGCTTTTGCTAAATATTTATCAGCATCACCTCCAGTTGCATGAATTTCCTCTAACATTTCAAGAACAGCTTGATTTGCTCC
>DATEOV010000302.1:0-7676 GCA_035273645.1 Flavobacterium sp.
TTCGCCAAAAAGTGTTTCATTAATGAAGCCGACTGCCAGTATTTTGGATTATTTCCCTGAAGCCCTTTTACAAAAGCAACAGTCAGCGTACCATTAAAAAAAGCGTCTTCTCCAAAACTTTCTTCGGTACGCCCCCAGCGCGGATCTCTAGCAATATCTGCGTTTGGAGCTCGGATTACCAAGCCACCGCGTTTGTATTTTTGAAAAGCAAAACGAGCTTCATATCCTTCAACATGAGCTACTTTTTGAATTAAATCTATATCCCAAGTTTCTCCTAAACCATAGGCTTGCGGGAAAGTAGTTGTGGTTAATGGTGCTTTTCCTTTTCCTCCCCATTCACCTGGTCCGCCAAGTGCTAATCCGTGCAATCCTTCGACATGGCCTGTCCCTGCAATTCCCAATCTGGGAACAGAAGGGTTCGTACTTAACACCGCTACTTTTTCGTCCAGAGTCATTAAGGACAATAGATTATCTATGCGCTTTTCGGTAGGCAGTTTAGAGTTCTGAAAAGGATATACCTGTTTATTCTGCTGCGCCAAAATTGGCGTGACAGTCACTAAAAACAGCAGATATAGGATATACTTTTTCATTTAATTCTTTGATCAAAAAAATTTGATAATAAACTTTTGGTTTGCGTGAAGAATAGAAGTCAATGTCATTAAGTTAAGCTTTGTTTTTTTTCTCGCGAAGGCGCAAAGACGCAAAGTTAGAACCGATTTCTTTGCGCCTTCGCGTCTTTGCGAGATCCTTTTTGAAAAATCCTTGCAAGATTCCTTAACTTAGTGGCACGCCCAGAATATTTTTATAAACCCTCTCATGATACTGAGAAAATGAGAGGGTATTTTTAATTTATAGTTTTTTGAAACGGATAGCTGTTCCTCCAGCTCCGCCTAAATGCAAGTCTAGAGAATCCGAAGCTTTTACAGTTTGTTTAGTAATGGCAACACTTTGAGGATTGTGAGTTTCATCAGTTCCTTTGGCATCAGCATAAATCTGTGCTTCGTAAGTGGCTTTAGGTTCTAAAAAAGACAGTGAGATTTTTAAATCTCTGGCTTTTTCGTTGGTCATACTTCCCAAATACCAGTCTTCACTGTTTTGATCTTTACGAACAGTTGTCAAGTATTCTCCGATTTCGGCATTTAAAACTTTAGTATCTGCCCAATCCGTTGGAACGTCTTTTAGGAATTGGTATCCTGGCACTGCGTAGTTTTCAGGAAGGTCGGCCAACATTTGGATTGGCGAATAAAAAGTTACGTACATTGCCAATTGCTGTGCAGTTGTACTGTGAACTCTTTTTCCAGGATATCCTTGTTTAATTTCTACATCCAAAACCCCAGGCGTGTATTCCATTGGCCCAGACAACATTCTGGTAAATGGCAAAATAACAACGTGGTTTGGGGGATTTCCTTCGCTCCAAGCGTTGTATTCTTGACCTCTTGCCGCTTCTCTAGCCAACATATTTGGGTAGGTTCTGCGTTCTCCAGTATCTTTGATTGGTTCGTGATAAAAAACTGCCAAATCATATTCGGCGGCTTTTTGCAAAACGTATCTGAAATAATTCACTCCAAATTGTCCATGGTGCCATTCTTTCATGTTTAATTTTGAACCAACGTGACCAATTTTTACGGTGTGGATTCCTAATTTTTTGTACAAAGCAAAACCAGCATCGATTTGTTTCATGTAGTTGATTAAATTCGAACCTGTTTCATGATATCCGATAAGCTCTACACCTTTTTCTTTTCCGTATTCAACTACTTTTTCAATGTCGAAATTATCAGCACATTGCGTGAAACTGAACATGTGCATGTGGTTTTCGTACCATTGCTGTGTCCATCCTTTATTCCATCCTTCAATCAATAAGTGGTGTAAACCTTCTTTGGCGGTAAAATCAATATATTCTTTTGCATGAGCAGTAGTTGCTCCTTGTTTATCTCCTTCCCAAAAAGTGTATTTCCCAATGTGCATTGCCCACCAAATTCCGAAGTATTTATATGGTTTCACATACGATGGATTACCCATTTTGTTAGGCTCGTTTAGATTTAGAATCAAATAAGAATCGATTAAATCTCCTGATTTTTCTCCAATTTGAAGTGTTCTCCAAGAAGAAGTGAAGGTGTCTTTTACTCTTACTTTAACGCCATCAGCCCAAGGCACCAAGTCTGTTTTTAATTGAGTTCCTGTGCTGTTTACCAATGTTGTACTGGCATAATCAATCAGGTTTGCTTCGTGAAAACTTAGTTTCAATCCGCTTTTGCTTTCGATTGTTAATGGAGTATGAACAGTATCGATAGTATTTATGCTTGAATTTTGATACAAATACTCATAACGGTTTTCTTTGTAAGCAGGAATCCACCAAGCTTTCCCTTCTTCTTTTAGATTGAAAGTTGTTTTTTCTTCCATGATGAAAATACTGTCTTTTGTCCCTTGTTTTGGATACACGTATCTAAAGGCGATTCCGTCATCAAACGCACGGAATTGGATTTCCAATTTGCGCTTTTCGTTGTTCTTTTGTTGCAATTGCACAACCATTTGATTGTAGTGGTTTCTGATTTTTTTCTTTTCTCCCCAAACCTGTTCCCAAGTTTCGTCGAAAGTGGAGTTCTCAACTTTTACGATTTCAAAGTTTTTGCTTAAATCGTCATTGTTCTTTAGCATAAAACCCATATCAGATGCGGTAATCACCTGAGTTTTCCCGTGAGAAACTGCGTATTTTGGAGCGCTGTCCACCAACTGAAATTGAATTTTGTTTTTCCCTTCTGGAGAAGCCAATTCATAGGATTTTGTTTTTTTGTCTTGGGCATTACTAATGCTTATAGACAGTAATATAACGGGAAATATCAGTTTCTTTATCATCATCTTTTGTATTTTTAATCTCTTCTTTTAAATTAATCGGGGCTTAGACATTTCTAAAGACCCCGATTAAAAACTAACCTAACTTACCAAAAAAAATTATTTAATCCACTCTGTTTTGAAAGTGGTTTTTCCACTCAATGGATTTGAAGTAGCTTCAAAATTGGTTCCTTTTTTAGAAACCGTAATCGTTTGTACCGTATCAGTATCTGGTAAAAATACTTTAGCAGTGGCCGTTGTAGTTGCATCTGTAGCATATACTTTTAATGTTAATTTGCTCCAGTCCATATCTTTTGTAGATTGTGCCAATCCAATGTGAGGAATCGCAGCGCCATCTCTAACCAAAACTACGATTGGGATATCGCCTGCTTTGATTTTGTGCCATCCACCTTGGTATACTTTTTTGGTTTGGTAATCAATCCAAGTTCCTGCTGGAAGATATACATCTCTTTCGGTTACTTCTTCAAATAAAGGAGCCACCAACATACTTGATCCAAACAGGTATTCGTTGTCAATCAACCAAGCCCCTGGGTCATTTGGATATTCAAGGAACAAAGCACGCATCATCGGTAATCCTTTTTGAGAACTTTCTTTTGCTTGTGCATAGATATAAGGCATTAATTCGTAACGCATATTATCGGCGTTTCTGAATCCTTCCAAAAAGTCTTTGCTGTACAACCAAGGCTCTCTTGGAGGCTCACCGTGACTTCTCACGTGTGAAGTAAGCATTCCGAATGGCGCCCATCTTCTGTATAAATTCTCTGGAGATTTAGTTGCAAATCCTCCCACGTCATGACTCCAGAAACTGAAACCGCTTAATCCCAATGAAAGACCTCCTCTTAATTCGGCAGACATTGCACCATTACTTGTTTCGGCATCACCACCCCAGTGTAATGGGTAACGCTGGCTACCAGCCCAAGTGCTTCTCGCCCAGATAAAAGTATATCCTTTTTCTTTTTGAGTAATCTCGGCAACCGCTTTGTTGTAACGTAAAGGGTATAAATTGTGCTCATAAAAACCAGTACGCCCTGAATGGTAAATTCCGTCCGGGGGTGCGGCTTCTCCAAAATCCACTTTAAATACAGCAACTCCTTGGTCAAATAAATGCTTTAATTTGGCCTGATACCAAGTTACTGTTTCAGGGTTTGAGAAATCTAATACTGCATCTTCATATGGAAGATTTCCTTTGCGGTCACGCACAGCAAGATTTTTGTCCATAATTTCGTTGAACAAAGTATTCTTTGGAGTAAAATAAGGCAATTGCCATAAACAAACCTGGAAACCGTCTTTCTTCAAATCGGACATCATTTTTACTGGGTCTTCAAAACGGGCTTTGGCAAACTCATAGTTATTTCTCCAATCTACATCAAACCAACCAGTATCAAAGTGAATAACATCCGTTGGGATTTTGTAAGCACGTAAATCTTTAGCAACTTGACGGCCTTCTTTTTCAGAGAAATAAGTAATACGACTCATCCAGAAACCGAATGACCAAAGCGGTGGCATTGCAGCTTTTCCAGTCAAATTAGTGTATTCATCCAATATTTCTTTTGGCTCTCCAATGAAGAAAAATAAATCGGCTTCATCATCTCCAATATACATTTCATTGGCACTTCCAAAATATCTTCCAAAGTCAACTGTAATAGGAGTTGAATGGTGCATAAAAACACCATAACCTCGGCTACTCATATAAAACGGAACCGGTTTGTACATGGTTTCATTTTGAATACCATTGGCATCATCCGTCCATAAAACCACTTTTTGTCCGCGCTTGTTGAATTGGGTAAATGATTCTCCACAACCAAATATTTTTTCGTCTGGTTCTAAGCTGAAAGCCGCTCCCATACTTCTGGAATAATCGCTGTTTCTACGTACAAACGAGAATGGAAGTGTTGGTGTATAGGTATTTTTAAAATCAGAATCGTGAAGCGTACTTGTTAGCAGCTTTCCTTTTTCGTCATAAATTTTCACGTGCCATGGTTTTGACAAAATCTCGACAGCGCCATGTTTGCTCGTGTATTTATAACCGCCTTCAATTTTAGAAGACTTCCATAATTCCGGATGATTCGGAGCTACTCCGTCAACCAACATCAAAGATTCTTTTTGTGGACGAAATTGTGGACCAGAAGTAGTTTTGATACGAATGGAACGATCCGATACAAACTGAATTTCAAAAGGCAATTCAGGAGAAACCGCATACTCGGTCGCTGGAAATTCATTGGCAGGAACCATACCCGGTTTCATCATCATATTGTTGAAAGCCTGGCGGGTTTGATAATTGTAACGCAAATATTTTATAGTTCCTTTTCCTGTTGCAGGGTCAAAACTAGCTAGCTCATCCGCAAAATAGAAGGTGTTTAGATAATTCTGAAAATCTTTGCTGATGTCTATAGGCGCATTCAAAACATCGGCGTTTTGAATTTGGGCAAATCCTTTTGGAGTTACAAAAAGTCCAAATACCATCAATATGGATAGTGGTAATAATTGTCGTTTTTTCATTGTTTGTTAGTTTTAAAACTTCACCCCGCCCTCTCCAAAAGAAGAGAGCCGAAGGTCGAAGTAATGGTAATTGTTACTGTGGTATTCTTTAATTAAGCGTAATTATAGTTGTACTACTTTTCAAACCATTGGCACTGGCTGTCACTTCCAGTTTTCCAGATTTCTCTCCTGCCTGAATGACAACGAGACATTTTCCGTTAAGAGCAGTGTGTCTATCTCCTTTATACGATTCATGACTTACTGGGTCACCACTGCAAACACCTACAATTTTTCCGTTTCCTTTCAAAGAAAATTGGATCTCGTTATTGGCATTTGGCGAAAGCACACCATTTACATCCGTAATATCTACAGTTACAAAAGATAAATCATTCCCATCGGCTTTGATTGTACTTCTGTCAGCAGACAGTTTTAATCCTGTCGGTGCTCCTGCTGTTTTTATTTCGGATTCTAAGACTGTTTTTCCGTTTTTACGGGATATTGCTTTTAATGTTCCCGCTTGAAAAGGAATTCTCCACATTACATGTAAATCATCTCCTTTTTTGCTTCGAATGCCAACCGATTTTCCGTTTAAGAATAATTCAACCTCATCAGCATTGTTGTAGTAAGCCCAAACATCTACGTTTTGTCCTGCTGTCCAATTCCAATGTGGGAAGATGTGAAGAACCGTTTTGTTTGTCCATTCGCTTTGGTACATATAATACACATCTTTCGGGAAACCGGCTAAATCCACAATTCCAAAATAAGAACTGATAGACGGCCATTCATAAGGAGTTGGTTCACCAATATAATCAAAACCAGTCCAGATGTACATTCCTGCAAGGAAATCATGTTTTTTCATCACTTTCCAAGTCGCTTCGTGAGTAGAACCCCATGGCGCCTGAACCTGATCGTAAGCAGATACCGTATTCCCAGGATTTCCATCGGTAAATTTAAGATCCCATCTTACCGGCCATTTTTTGATCTCATCTGAAACAGCATCGTAATGACCGCGTGTCTCTAGAGCCGAAGTAGTTTCGGTTGCTATGAAAGGTAGATTAGGAAAGTTTTTTTGGTGGTGTTCAAAAGTTTGATGCGCATAATTGTACCCTATAATATCCAAAGCTCCCGAAGTTGCCAATTTATTGAAATAGGTTTTAGACTTTTCAAATTGCAGAGTTACATCATCAATATTCATATTAACGGCAGGATTCATTCCAGCAGTAACTAACCTTGTAGTGTCCAGTTTCTTAACGATTGCTGACAATTCTTTGGCAATTACTGGGCCTTCATCGCTCCATTGTTCAGGAATTTCGTTTCCAATACTCCACATAAATATACTTGGGTGGTTACGGTCACGCAGTATTTGATCCTCTAAGTCCCTAACATGCCATTGATCCCAGTCGAGGCTGTAATCGTATTTGGTTTTGGCTTTTTTCCACATATCAAATGCTTCGTCCATAACGATGAAACCCATTTTGTCGCAAAGATCTAAAAGCTCTGGAGCAGGTGGATTGTGAGAGGTTCTTATGCCATTCACTCCCATTCCTTTCAAAATTTCCAACTGACGTTCAATCGCTCTGGTATTGATGGCTGCTCCCAACGGACCTAAATCGTGGTGCATACAAACACCTTTAATTTTGACTTGTTTTCCGTTTAAAAGAAATCCTTTATTAAGATCAAATTTGAAACTTCTAATTCCAAAGTTGGTTTTGTATTCGTCAACAACCTTGTTGTCTACATGAATTGTTGTAACCGCTGTGTATTGTTCCGGTTTATCATCAGACCATAAAACAGGATTATTAACTAAAACATCTTGATTGAGAACCTGATTGGCATTTGCAGCAATGGTTATATTTTGGGTAACCGAAGTTACTTTAGTGTCATTTTTAAAAATTGTAGTTAAAATGGTCGCGCTTTTAGAAGCTGCGTATTGATTTTTGATTGTAGTTTCTAAATGTACCGAAGCACTTTCAGCAGTTACTTTTGGGGTAGTAATATAAGTTCCCCATTGTCCAACATGTAATTTATCTGTTGTTTCCAACCATACGTTTCTGAATATCCCTGAACCGGAATACCAACGTGAGTTGGCTTGCTTTGAATTGTCAACTTTGACAATAATTTCATTGTTTTTATCTCCATAATTCAAATAAGGAGAAAGGTCGTATTGAAAACCAAGATACCCATTTGGGCGTTTGCCTAGATAATGTCCGTTGATCCAGACTTGGCTATTTCTATAGACTCCGTCAAAAATGATTGTCCTGATTTTTTCTTTATTCTCAAGAGCAATCTTAAATGTTTTTTTGTACCATCCCAAGCCTCCGTTAAGAGCGCCTCCGCCATAACCAGCA
>DATEOV010000303.1:0-2350 GCA_035273645.1 Flavobacterium sp.
GCCTTATACGTTATCGGCGGTAAATGGAAACTAATGATTATCATCGCAATGGCGAGAGGAAATAAACGGTTTACCGAAATCCAAAGACAAGTCACCGGAATTTCAGCACGTGTCCTTTCCAGCGAATTGAAAGATTTGGAACTCAATGGTTTTATCGTCAAAAAAGTGGAAAATGGTTATCCGGTAAGTATTGAATATGAATTACTTCCTTACAGTCAAACTTTAGAAGAATTAGTTAATGCGATGACAAAATGGGGAATTCAGCATCGCCAGAAGCTGAAAGCTGAAATATCTTCCAAGAAATAAATTAGTATATGGTTATTTTATCAATTCATCTTTTCTAACTCATTCTTTCTAATTTATAAATCATTGCTTTTGCCAATGCTGATCCAGTTTACGATGGTTTCTAACATTTAAACATCGTCATAATCCACTCGAATTTCCTCAGAAGTTGGATAGGCTTGACAAGTAAGAATAAGTCCCTCAGCAATTTCATTTTCAGATAAAACACCGTTTTTTATCATCTGTGCTGTACCATGAGTAACTCTCGCAACACAACTGCAGCATATTCCACCCTGACAAGAATAGGGCGCGTCTATCCCCTGCTTTAAAACGGCATCTAGTATGGACTGGTTTTGGGACATTTCAAAACTGGTTTCTTCATCATCTACTTTAATAGAAATCTTTGAATGTCCTTTATAAAATTCTTCAATTGTTTTTTCTTGAACTGAAGATGTGAAAAGTTCGTATTTTATTGCTGATTCACTAACGTTTTTTTCTTTTAAAACGGTACAAATAATATCTATCATTTCTTCAGGCCCACATAAATAGAACTTAGAAAAGTTTACTTGGGAATATTTGTTACTTAAAACATAATTTACCGTTTCTCTTCCTATTCGTCCTTTCAATACACTTTCCATACTTGATTGACTGTAGACAAAGTGTACATAAAAGCGACTTAAATACTTCAATTGTAAATCATGTAATTCCTGAAAAAAAATGGTGTCTTGCGGTGATTTATTGCCATAAACCAAGACAAATGAACTCTTAGGCTCATATAGTAAAACTGATTTTACAATAGACAAAACGGGAGTTATTCCGCTTCCTGCCACAAAAGCAACATAATTATTTTGACGGTCCGTTTCTGGTTCAAAAATAAATTTTCCCTCAGGCTTTCCAACCTCCAAAACATCACCAGTTTTTAGTTTCTGATTTGCAAATTGTGAAAAACTACCATTCTCTATCGCTTTTACAGCAATACGTAATTCACCGCTTGCCGGCGGAGAATAAATCGAATAAGCACGACGAACTTCTTTATCATCTAATTTCAATCGTACATTTATATATTGACCTGCCACAAAATTATAATGGCTTTTTAATTCATCAGGAACATTAAAAAGAATCGAGACTGCATCTTTGGTTTCTCGTTTAACTTCTGCTACAATTAACTTTTTATACGAAGCCATAATGTATTTTTTTAATAATTGGGAATTAAACCTAATTAATTCATAAAGACTTATTTATTATTTTTTAATTCTTTTAGGCAAATGCTCCTCCGTCTACCGCCATAGCATGACCTGTTATAAAAGTTGATTGGTCAGAACACATCCATAAAGCCACATCGGCAACTTCCTGTGGCTGCCCCATTCTTTTCATACGCTGAAAATTGATTGCCGATTGTAAGGCTTCTGGATTGTGCGCCAGTTTTCTTCGACCTTCCATAATCATCGGAGTTTCAATTGCGGTTGGACAAATGGCATTGATACGAATATTTTTGGTGGCATACTCTATTGCGGCACTTTTTACAATACCAACCACTCCATGTTTTGATGCCGAATAAGGAACATTTTCGGGTTGCCCCACTAATCCCGCAGCCGAAGAAACACATACAATATTTCCACCGCCTTGTTTTAGCATTTCAATTAGTTGGTACTTTACGCAATACCAAGTTCCCGTCAAATTGATATTGATTTGCTGCAACCAGGCTTCTTCGGGGTATTCATGCGTAGGCGATGAAATAATTCCTGCTACTCCTGCTGCATTCACAGCGCAATCTAATCGACCAAAGGAGGCAACGGTTTGTTGCACCAAGTTTACCACTTCATCTCTTTTAGAAATGTCGCATTTAACGAATATTGCTTGATGTCCTAAATCGGTAATTTCTTTTACCACTAATGCACCTGCTTCTGCGTTAACATCCGATACTACTACTTTTGCTCCTTCTTTTGCAAAGGAAATTGCTGATGCTTTGCCTATACCTGATGAAGCACCAGTTACTAAACAAACTTTATTTTCAAATCTTCTCATTTTCTTTAACTGTTTCTATTTCCAATGAATCATTTTTTGTCCA
>DATEOV010000304.1:0-2935 GCA_035273645.1 Flavobacterium sp.
AAAGCTCCTTCAAATAATTCTGAAGGAGCTTTTTTTTATTTGATACTCATTAAATAGCCAATTAAATTTTCTTTTTGGTTTAGCTCTAGTTTTTTTCTTAGTCTATATCTTGCCAATTCGACACCACCTGTTGATATATTCATATATTCGGCAATTTCTTTGGTAGACATATTCATTAATAAATATGTTGCCAAATCCATTTCTCTTGGGGAAATTGTAGGGTGTTTTTCTTTTAATTTTTTTAGGAAATCAAAATGTACGTTTTTGAGATGTTTTTCAAGATCCTTCCAGCTTTTATCAGTATTTACTTCTTTAGTAATGCTTCTGTTTAATTTAGTGAATTGAGCTTTAGTTGCTTCATCAAATGAATTTGTGTTAATGTCTTTTAATTTATGAATGATTCCGTTTAATATTTTATTTTTCTTAACAACTTGTAAGGTGTTGTTAACTAGCTCCTTGTCCTTAGAGAGGATTTTTATTTGCAATTTTTCATTTTCTAATTTTTCAATCTCTTTTTCAAGCTCATATTGCTCTTGTTTTATTTTAGTTTCTTTCTCTAAATACAATCTTCGTTGCTCGAGTGTTTCAAAATGCTTATTCTTTCTTATTTTTATTCTAATTCGTAGACGTATATAATAAACACAGCCGGCAGCCATTAACAAGTAAAATAAATAGGCCAATGAATGTCTGTACCATGGAGGATATACTCTGAAAGCAATTGCGGTTTCATCTGATTGAATTCCGTAACTGTTTCTGACTTTTACTTTCATTGCGTAATTGCCTTCTTTTAGATTCGTGTATTCTTTTGTCCAACTATTTGACCAAGGGCTCCAATTTTCATCAAAGCCTGTTAATTGATATGAAAATTCTACATTTTCAAGATTTTCATAGATAGGTGAAGAAAATGTAAATTTTACTTGATTTGACGAGTATGGTATTTCATAATTTTCGATTGTTTTTTGTCCATTTCCCAGTATATAAGCATTTCCTGGGAACGCAAATGTTCGTACAAAAGCTTTTGGTTTGCTTGCAAAATTATTCAATAGTTTGGAATCGTAATGAGCAAGACCGTCTGTTAGTCCAATTAAAATGTTTTGGGAATTAATCGCGTTTATAGACAAATAGTTGTAGACCAGATTGCCCGTCAAGTTAGAGAAAGAGGCAGCGCTATTTTTGTAACTATCGTCTTTATTCTTCATTAACACGCCTAAGGATTCATTGTAGACATACCAAATATTTCCTTGACTATCTTCCTTTATAGTACTGACTTTTGGGATGTTTTTAAACAAGCGGGTTATTATTTTATCCTCAAAAAATAATTCTTGTTCATAGGAATATTTGAAAAACTGATTATTGGTTTGAAAATAAATTTTGTTTTTTAACTGTTGAATACTTCCAATTCCTTTGGCGGTATTTGTCAAGTTTTGAAATGTTTTGATGGTTTTAAATTGTTTTAAATCTTTGGTTAATGTCATTTGTTGAATTAAATTGTCTTTTTTTATCCAAATAGATTTATCGTCCAGTTCAAATTCACCAATAGACTTAACAAGTCCTCCAACTTTATTTCTAAACTGCCAACCATTTGCTTTTTTTTCAAATATAGAAAAACCATTGTAGTTGGAACCAATTAAATAATTCGGATGATTCGGTATTTGCTTGAATATCCAATATCCGACATTGTCTAAAGTTTTAAATGATTTACCACCATCTATCAACAAAGCACCCCTGTTGTGTGCGCATAACAACTCTCCATCTACAACTTGAATGTTCCATGCCTGTCCAGTTGTTCCTTCAACAAGTTTAAAAGTATCTTCTTTAAAGGGAAGATCCCAGGAATGGTAGAATAAACCTTGATTCGTGGCTACATATAAATTCCCTTTATGAACAACCGAGGCATAAACCGTGCTTAAATCAAAACTAGAACCAAAATAGGTAAAGGGAGAATTTTCATTAATAAACGAAATTCCATTGTCAAGACCTAGCCAAAGATTGCTTTTGTTGTCAACAAACGAAGTAAGTACTGTGTTGTTTTGGATTCCTTTTTTGCGATTGATTTGTTGGACTATTCTTCCATAGCTGTCACAGATAATAATACCGTTCAAAATAGAATTAAGAACTATGTAGTTATTTTGAATGATCGACCCTCCCAAGCAACTGTTTTTTTTAACAAATTGGTTGGCTTCGGTTTCCCATGGAATCATGCTTTCATTGTCATATAAAAAAAGTCCTTTGTCCAAAGTTGCAATTAATATTTTATTATTTGGCATCGCAAACATCCCCCAGATTTCTGTGTTGTTCAAAAGGGTTGTACCTTTTAAAGGAATAAGTTTACCATTACTATATTTCATTAAGCCCATTGAAAGATCTTGAAAATAAAGCTGATCGTTAACTAGAAATGAAAATTGGAATTTATTTGGTGCTTCTAGTATTTTTACTCCATTATTCTTAAAGATATATGTGGTTTTGAAAGACTGAAAGAACACAGCGCCTTTGTAAAAATGAATTTTCCAAATATTATCAATTATTTTGGGATTATCCCTTTTTATGAGTTTGGAAACAGAAAAGTATTCTAGCTTCCCTTTCGAATTGGGTTTGAAATAGCCAAATTCATTGTAACCACCAACGAATATTCTGCCTGAAGTGTCAATTTTAAGACATCTAACAAATGTAACATTTGGCATAGGGTATTTTGTCCATGCGGAACCGTCAAATTGCAAGAGGCCATTATTATTAGCAAAATATAGATTACCATTCTTGTCTTGTTCTATATTCCAGTTTTGCGTTCCACCTTTATATTCTGATTTTTTATAGTTTTTTATTTGTGGCAGCCCTATGCCTTTTATTTGGCTAAAGATTAAGTTGACAGATAATAAAAATATAAGGATGAAGGTGTGCTGTTTTTTATAGTGCATAAATTATTTTTTTACTCTATTAA
>DATEOV010000305.1:0-4450 GCA_035273645.1 Flavobacterium sp.
TTGGACTCAAAATACAAACCAATGTTCCTAAAACACTTGCTAATTGGTACACATAACTTCTTTGATGGGAGTTTTGATACAAATGGCCTTTACTAAAAATGTCCAAAGTAGAGATTTCAAATAATGCCACCGAAAACACTATTACTCCCAGCAGGGTTGCAACCAAATAAGTTAACGGTCTTTGAGCTTTAAATAGTATGGGCAACAGCAAAAAACGGTTGAATTGGGCATGCATATATAAAATACAATAGAAAAAAACGCCCATTAAAATGGAAGCCAAAGAACTGAATAGCATCCAATCATTTTTCAAGGTGTAAATTGTAAATGAAAAACCAACAACGGCAATTTCTTGCCACCATTTGTTATCCATCATATTGTCAAATTTTTTATCCATTTTAATTACCTAAATAGTTTGCAAATTAACCACAAATATTTCGTTTTTATTTCCAATAAATGACCAATTGAATTGGTCATTTATAATCACATTACATCATTTAAGAAAGCATATTTCCCTGCAAGTAAAATAATTTTGTGTCACTAATTATATTTTGAATTTTATGTATTTTAAAAAAATTACCATATTGTTTCTCTTGATTTTTGGTGCTGTGAGTTATTCACAGACCTTGTCTTTGAAAGAAGCCATAAAAACAGGTCTTGAAAACTATGGTTCCATCAAAGCAAAAAACAATTACGCCAACGCTTCGCAGGAAACGCTGAAGCAATCCAAACGCGATTATTTACCGAATCTAAATTTATCGGCTCAACAAGATTATGGAACAGTCAACGGGCAAAATGGTCCGCTTTATGGTTTTGGTGGTTTAGGAGTAGCCTCTTCAGGACTTCCTCTTGCTGAACAAAACTGGAATTCGGCTTTTGGTGCTTTGTATTTGGTCAATATGAACTGGGATTTTTTCACTTTTGGAAAAATTCAAGAGAAAATCAATTTGGCTAAAGTTGATGTTTTGGCCAAAGAAAAAGATTTAAACCAAGAAAAATTCCAACAGCAAATCAAAATTTCATCAGCTTATCTGAATTTATTGGCAAGCCAAAGATTATTGATTTCACAGCAAAAGAATTTAGACCGCACAGAAGTTTTCAGAAAAAATGCTGTCGCAAGAGTTAAAAACGGGTTGTTAGCAGGAGTCGATTCTACATTAGCAACTGCCGAAGTTTCGAAAGCTAAAATGGCTTTGAATCTGGCTCGTAATTTCGTCAAAGAACAAAACAGCAAACTGGTCGATTTGATGGGCGTTGCACCGCAGGATTTCATTGCCGATACCCTTTTTGTGAATCAGATACCAAAACAATTGGCTTTTGATGAAAAAGCAACAGACAGTTTGCATCCGCTTTTACAATTTTATAAAACAAAAGTTGATTACAGCAATCAGCAGGTCAAATTATACAAACGCTTTTATTATCCAACTATGAGTGCTTTTGGGGTAATGCAAACCCGAGCATCTGGTTTTGATTCAGGCTATGCACTCGATCAAACTGCTTTTACCCGAAATTATTGGGATGGTGTAAATCCGGATCGTTCTAATTATTTAGTCGGAATCGGAATCACTTGGAATCTTACAACTCCGTTCCGAATGAGCAAGCAGGTCAGCGCCCAAAAGTATGTTACACAAGGCTTGCAGGAAGAATACAATCAGGCTGAAAGAGAATTAAAATCGCAGTTAGCATTGGCCGATGATAAAATAAAAATCACGCTCGAAAACTACGCCGAAGCTCCGATTCAGGTAAATGCTGCACAAAGAGCCTATTTGCAAAAATCGACTTTATACAAGAATGGTTTAACCGATTTGACCGATTTAACACAAACGCTTTTTCTTTTGAATCGTGCCGAAATTGACCGTGATATCGTCAACAACAATGTATGGCAATCGTATCTACTGAAAGTGGCAGCCACAGGCAATTTTGACTTATTTATAAATGAATTTTAATTATAGATCCTAATGAATTTAATACGTTTTGCACTCCGCAAACCCATCTCTATCTTAGTATTGGTGGCAGGTTTATTTTTCTTCGGAATTGGTGCTATCAAGGACATCAAGGTAGATATTCTTCCGAAAATGAATTTGCCGGTAATTTATATTGCGCATCCTTTTGGAGGTTATACTCCAGATCAGATGGAAGCTTATTTTGCCAAAAATTACGTGAATATTTTACCTTTTGCCAATGGCGTAAAATCGGTAGAAACCAAAAATATTCAAGGGTTAATGATTATGAAATTAACCTATTACGAAAATACGAATATGGCTCAGGCTGCAGCCGAATTGAGTTCATTATCGAATAGAATTCAGGCGGTTTTTCCTCCCGGAACACAACCGCCGTTTATCATTCGTTTTGATGCTTCTTCATTGCCAATCGGACAATTGGTATTGAGCAGTAAAATACGTTCCAATAACGAATTACAGGATTTGGCCAACGTATATGTTCGTGCTTCCTTTACATCCATTCCGGGTCTATTATCCCCTGCACCTTTTGGCGGAAGCCCAAGAACTGTGGAGGTTAACGTAGATCCTGATTTATTGCGTTCACACAATATGACACCTGATCAAATTGTCGAAGCGATTCGTGTGAACAACCAAACGGCTCCTTCGGGAAATGTTAGGATTGGAAATACCAATTACCTTACGCCTACTAACAATACGATTAAAGAAATTAAGGATTTTGAGCAGATTCCGTTGTTTAAAGGCGGTGTTCACAACTTAAAATTAGGCGACGTTGCCACAGTAAAAGACGGTGCCGATGTGACCAATGGATACGCTTTGGTAAACGGAAAACGTTCGGTTTATATCAGTATTGCCAAAGCGGGAGACGCTTCGACCTGGGATGTGGTTCAGAAATTAAAAGCCGAACTGCCTAAAATACAAAGCACGCTTCCCGAAGATGTAAAATTATCTTATGAATTTGACCAGTCGGTTTATGTAATCAACTCGGTTAAAAGTTTAATTACTGAAGGAATTATCGGAGCAGTTTTGACTGGTTTAATGGTTTTATTATTCTTGGGCGACAGACGAGCAGCTTTGATTGTAATTTTAACTATTCCTATTTCAATTATTTCGGGCGTTTTGTTTTTGAAATTATTCGGACAAACGATAAACTTAATGTCATTGAGCGGACTGGCATTGGCAATCGGAATTTTGGTAGATGAAAGTACCGTAACGATCGAAAATATTCACCAGCATCTCGATATGGGAAAACCCAAGGCACTCGCCATTTGGGATGCCTGTCAGGAAATTGCGCTGCCAAAATTATTGATTCTGCTTTGTATTCTTGCCGTATTTGCTCCGGCATTTACAATGGTCGGAATTCCGGGAGCTTTGTTTTTGCCTTTGGCATTGGCCATTGGATTTTCGATGGTCATATCCTTTTTGCTTTCGCAGACATTTGTTCCCGTAATGGCAAACTGGCTGATGAAAGACCATCCAAAACACGAACACGCGCCAAATATAACGGATGATGAAGCCGAATTTAACGCCTGCGGATTGACTCCAGAATCGGAGAAAGAATTGATTACGCAGAAAAAAGCCTATATCGAAAAAGACGATACTAATAATAACGGAAAAATTGGTGCTTTCGAGCGTTTTAGAATTCGATTTATGAGAACATTAGATCGATTATTTCCGTTCAAAAAAGCCGCTGCTTTAACCTATTTAATCGTAATAACTGCTCTTGCGGTTGTGTTTATTTCGTTTATTGGAAAAGACGTTTTTCCTAAAGTAAATTCAAGTCAGTTTCAATTGAGAATGCGCGCTCCCGATGGAACCCGTATCGAGCGTACTGAGGAAAAAGCAATACTAGTTCTGAAAGAATTGAAGAAAATGGTCGGTAATGAACACATCGGAATTTCTTCGATATATGTAGGTTCGCATCCATCATTGTTTTCTATCAACCCGATTTATTTGTTTATGGCGGGTTCTCACGAAGCCGTTTTCCAAGTGAGTTTGAAAGATTATGAAGCTGATATGGACGAATTTAAAGATGATCTTCGAGCTCGAATCAAAAAGATTCTGCCAGATGTGAAAATTTCGTTTGAACCAATTGAATTGACCGATAAAGTTTTGAGCCAAGGCTCTCCTACTCCAATCGAAATTCGAATTGCAGGAAAAGACAAGAAGCGAAATGAAACCTATGCCAATCAAATTGTAGAGAAGCTTCAAAAATTCTCTTATTTCAGAGATGTTCAGATTGGACAGCCAATTCATTATCCAGCAATGAATATTGACATTGACAGAACTCGCGCCGCCGAATTGGGCGTGGATATGAATGATATTTCGCGTTCATTGATCGCTTCCACCTCATCATCGAGATATACGGAGAAAAACACTTGGATTGATGAAAAATCAGGCTTGTCTGTAAACGTTCAAGTTCAGGTGCCGCTGAATCAAATGAAAAGCAAAACCGATATCGGAGAAATTCCGGTATTGAAAAACTCGCTTCGTCC
>DATEOV010000306.1:0-4803 GCA_035273645.1 Flavobacterium sp.
TCTTTGAATATTTCAATATCTTCCAACAAAACATCCTCTCTGTGCGCAATGACTTCTTCCCAATTAGCTTTAGAAGTCTTATTTACAGAAGTTTTCATCAGTTTGAAATTCTCGGCTTTATCCTTATTGGTCATAATATAAAAACTATCCCCATAATGATTAATGCTATATTCCATTCCTCGAACCCGTTTCTGGAAAATCTTAAATTCTCCATCAGGATTATCGGCATCCAGAATTTGGTATTCGGTAGTCAAAGTACTATCCGATTCGATAGCCAAATATTTTTGCGACTTAGACTTTGCAATTTCTACATTAAAAGTTTCGTCTTCTTCAAAATAAACCAATACATCATCGGTTTGTTTTGCACCTAGTTTATGCTTAAAAATTTTGTGCGAACGCAAAGTAACATCATCTTGATCAGAGTAAAATATCGTTTTATTATCATTGGCCCAAACAGCACTTCCGGTAACATTTTCTATCTTATCCTCTAAAATTTCGTTTGTTTCCAGATTCTTTATCTGAATGGTATAAATTCTTCTTCCAACGATATCATAACTAAAGAGAGCCAATTTATTATCAGGGCTAATACTCAAAGCTCCCAATTGAAAATAAGGCTTATCCTTCCCCATTTCATTACAATTGAAGAGTATTTCTTCTTTTGCCGAAAGGCTTTCTTTTTTTCGAGAATAAATTGGGTAATCTTGCCCTTTTTCATAACGGGTAATATAATAATACCCATTGTACAAATAAGGAACTGACTGATCATCTTCCTTAATTCTGCCTTTCATTTCTTCGAAAAGAGCTGCTTGAAAATCTTTGGTATGTGCCGTTTTTTCTTGGTAATAGGCATTTTCTTTATTCAAATAATCGATAACTTCGGGATTTTCCCTGTCGTTTAACCAAAAATAATTATCGATTCTGACTTCACCAAATTTCTTTAATTTCTTAGGGATTATTTTAGCTACAGGAGGTAAACTATTTTCAGGCATTGTTTGCGCGGGGTTTTAGTATTTAAAATTGCAAAAATAACACAAAGCGATTTTAAATCGAATTCGTTTTAAACCTTATTTAACGTATATAAAAATCTAATTCAGTAATTTTGCCCTTCAATAATTTAAAAATCACCAAAATGGATTTAATGGGAATGATGGGTAAACTTAGAGAAACCCAACAAAAAATCGAAGATACTAAAAAACGTTTAGACACTGTACTAATTGACGAACAAAGTAGCGACAACTTATTAAAAGTCACTTTGACCGCCAATACCAAAATTAAATCAATCGCCATCGATGATTCACTATTGGAAGACAAAGAGCAACTAGAAGATTACTTGATTTTGGTGCTAAACAAAGCGATAGAAAAAGCAGCAAAAATAAACCAAGCTGAATTGGATGCCGTTGCCAAAATGGATATGCCAATGATTCCTGGAATGGAAGATATGTTCAAATAAAATATTTTGTTTAAAGTTTAAAAATTTCAGGTTTCAAGTTCTACACATGAAACCTGAAATTTAAAACCTTTTAAAGAACAATCTTCTGCAAAGTTTCCAAAACATAAGTATGCATCACTTCTTTGTAATCAAGATGCGTCACAATTCGAAGTTTTCCGTGTCCCAAAGAGCTTATTAAAATATTTTTCTCTTTCAGTTTTTCGATAAGCAACTTTTCGCTCAAACCTTCTCGCACTGAAAAAATTAAAATATTGGTTTCTACAGGTTCTATTTTACCAATCCAAAGCAATTTTGACAACACTTCCGCAATTTCTCTTGCTCTTCTGTGGTCATCAACTAATTTGGCAATATTATGATCCAGGGCAAAGTTCCCTGCAGCCGCCAAATATCCAACTTGACGCATACCTCCTCCCAATATTTTTCGAATACGCAATGCTCTATGAATAGTTGCTTTATCAGCCAAAAGAACCGAACCAATTGGCGCTCCCAATCCTTTAGACAAACAAACCGAAATCGTATCAAACAATGCTCCAAATTCTCTAGGATGCTGCTTTTTGGCAACTACGGCATTCCAAATTCGGGCACCATCCAGATGGAATTTTAAATTATTGGCAACGCAAACTGCTTTTATTTTCTTTAACTCTTCCAAGTCATAACAAGCTCCTCCTCCTTTATTCGTCGTGTTTTCCACACATACCAAACTCGTCAATGGGCTATGGTAAAATTCAGGGTCATTTATCGCACCAGCCACTTGTTCAGCTGTAATCATACCTCGATTTCCATCCAGCAAACAACAAGAAACACCGCTGTTAAACGAAACTCCTCCACCTTCATAATGATACACGTGAGCATATTTATCGGCAATCAATTGCTCTCCAGGCTGCGTATGCAATTTAATAGCCGTTTGATTTGCCATAGTTCCAGACGGAAAAAATAGCCCCGCCTCCATACCAAACATCCCCGCCAATCTCGCTTCAAGCGCAATAACTGTTGGATCTTGCTTGTACACATCATCCCCCACTTGAGCGTTAAACATGTATTGCAACATTTCAACCGATGGTTTGGTAATCGTATCGCTAATCAAATTTATTTCCATAATCTAAAAACTATATCCTATTTTTGCATTCAAAACTAGTAAAATTATTAGGAGCTATTCCTGCTATTCGTTGCAATCTTTTCTATTTTTAAAGGAAAAATAGAAAAGGATTTCCACTGCTATCAGGGCTAATACTGCTAACCCAATAATTTTCGACACAAAACTACTATAATTTATGACAACTACCGAACAAATAAAAGGTATTGTGGAACGCCTTGGTGCGTTGAGGAGGTATCTTTGACGTTGATGCCAAGCTTATCGAAATTGCCAACGAAGAAGAAAAAACCTTTGCACCAGACTTTTGGAACAACGCCAAAGAAGCCGAAATTATTGTAAAAAATCTTCGAGGCAAGAAAAAATGGATTGAAGATTACAACAAAGCTGTTGAAATGACAGACGAGTTGCAGCTTGCTTATGACTTTTACAAGGAAGGAGAACTAACTCCAGATGAATTGGACGAGCAGTACAACATCACCCAAGCCCATATTGAAGCGATAGAATTCAAAAATATGCTTTCTGAAGAAGGCGACAGTTTGAGTGCCGTACTTCAAATTACAGCCGGAGCCGGTGGTACCGAAAGTTGCGATTGGGCCGAAATGCTCATGCGTATGTACATGATGTGGGCCGAAAAAGAAGGCTACAAAATAAGGGAACTGAATTTTCAAAAAGGAGATGCTGCGGGAATAAAAACCGTGACTCTCGAAATTGAAGGTGATTATTCTTTTGGCTATCTAAAAGGCGAAAATGGTGTACACCGTTTGGTGCGCATCTCCCCTTTTGACAGTAACGCCAAAAGACATACTTCATTTGCTTCGGTTTACGTGTATCCGCTTGTTGACGACACCATTGAGATTGAAATCAACCCTGCCGATATCGAAATCGTAACTGCACGTTCCAGTGGTGCTGGAGGTCAAAACGTAAACAAGGTTGAAACCAAAGTGCAATTGACCCACAAACCAACCGGAATTCAGATTCAGTGTTCTGAAACGCGTTCGCAGCACGACAACAGAACTCGAGCCATGCAAATGTTGCGTTCTCAATTATATGAAATTGAGCTCAAAAAACAACAAGAGCAACGCAGCGACATTGAAGCCGGGAAAATGAAAATCGAATGGGGATCGCAAATACGAAATTACGTGATGCAACCTTATAAACTCGTAAAAGACGTTCGCACCGGACAAGAAACCAGCGACGTTGACAGCGTAATGAACGGAAACATTGACGGATTCCTAAAAGCCTACCTGATGATGATGGGACAGCGCGAAGAGGAATAATCTGTAGTTTTCAATAAATAATGCATACAAAAATGCCTTTCAAATATTTTTTTGAAAGGCATTTTCTTTTGTCTTTAAAACCAATCCCCTATTGCCATTCAATCAATGAAACTCCAACTCCTACAGTAGTTTGATTGTGGTTATAATCAATCAATGAATTTCCATAACCATGAGAAACCTGCAAATAGCCTCTAAGATTTCCTTTTATGGGATATGCCCAGGAAAAAGTAGAACTACCTCTCATATTTCCTTCTAAATTAAAATTATGACTTCCTATAAAAGTAAGAACACTTTTATTTTTTGTGTAAATAATATTCACATCGGCATTGCCTATGTAACTTGAAATATCAGGATTATCACTCTTTGATTCTGGAATCACATACCAAGGCCTGATGTAGATATTCCAATTTTTACGTTCGAAACCTGTCATCAAAATAACTCTATTCCAACTTCTGGTATTGGGATAACTTTTCCCATTCGACTCATGATTAAATGAAACTCCAACCATTCTAGTTTTGAATCCAAATACTTTAAACTTCACTGGGAAATTAAGCATGATTTCAGGTTCGTAATTAATCTCCCTGAATGGGCGTGATAATTCTGTATTATAGATTTGCCAATGCGAAATTTGGGTATAAGCAACCCACAAATCTGCATGTCCCCATAAAAAGCCCTGCAAAATTTTAGTTTTAAAACTCAGCTGAAATTTCATTTCAATAACATCATAATCAACCTTTGCTGGCGGAATATATTCTGGCGAAGTATTTCCTGAATGTGGTTGTTCATTTGGATTACTGGACCAGACAAAAGGTAAAACATAAATTGCTTTGTAGGGAGTAACCAAGAAGGTTCCTCTAGCCGCGGTTGAATCTAATTCCCAGCGGGCAACCATGGTTTTGAGCTCTACTTTATCATTAAACAATGCTTGAACTTGAGCATTTGAAGAAGAAACAAAAAAAAGAAAAAAGAGTAATAATGTAGAT
>DATEOV010000307.1:0-2888 GCA_035273645.1 Flavobacterium sp.
TTAAATAAAATACAAGTTTTATATATTTCTTAACATGATTTATATCATATTCCTATTTTGATTTCCATTCTAAATTTGTACCAGTTAAGTAAGTAAAAAGATTTAAATGAAGATTAAAACGAAATTTTACTACTCAAACTAAAGCTTAATTACAATTAATTTTAAATAAAAAGTCATGAATTCAAAAATTAAAACAATTATCACCTTAATGGTTTTGTTCACAATGACCTTATCAGTAAATGCTCAAAAAGCCTACACATTAGATGTAAAAACAAATTTTTCGGTATTTGGAACCTCAACAATGCATGATTGGGAAATGAAATCAGCTTCAAGAACAGGAACAGCCAATCTTACGGTAACCGATTCAAAATTAGTAGACATTAATAGCATTGATATTACTCTTCCTTCTGAAAGTATTAAAAGCGAAAAAAAGAGCATGGATAAAGTAGCTTACGAAACTTTAAAAACAGACAAATTCAAAAACATTAAATATGTTTTAAAATCTGCAGACAAAGTAAATGAAACCACTTGGAATCTTACCGGTACTTATACCATAGCTGGAGTTTCTAAAGTCTTAAAAACACAAGTAAAAACCACAATAGTAAATGGAGTAGTAACCCTTCAAGGTTCAAACAAAATAACATTCACCGAATTCGGCATGAAATCTCCAACTGCCATGTTTGGAGCAATAAAAACAGGAGAAGACTTAACAATAAAATTCAACCTAAACTTTAACTAAATACCATAATCATGAAAAGAATATATTTCTTAGCAGTAGGCCTATTATCAATGGCAGCAGCAAACGCTCAAGTATCATTTGGGCAAATGCAAAATCAAATTCCAAGAAACAAAGATGGAATCAACGTTTTTGATGTACAAAAAGACGACAAGGAATTCAAAGGACTAAGTGTTGACTTAGGAGGTGCATTCAATATGGATTTCCAAGCAATAAATTCGTTCAATGACCAACCTGCAAATTTTTCAGCACCTTCAAAAATCACAGGATATCGATTAATGAATACTGAAAATAATTTTGTCCTTCCCGCAGCTGATATGACCATTGGAGCCCAGTTGTTTGATGGTGTAAGAGTAAATCTAGATATTTATTTAGCTTCAAGACACCACAATGAAACTTATGCAAGAGGTGGATATTTACAAATTGACAAGCTAGACTTCATCAAAAAAGACTTTTTGGCTGATGTAATGAAATACGCAACCATTAAAATCGGACAAATGGAGAACAACTACGGTGATGCTCACTTCAAAAGTTCCGACAACGGTAGCACGCTTAGAAATGCATTTGTTGGAAACAACATCATGAATGCATTCACTACCGAAATGGGTATTGAAGTATACTACAACAGAAACGGATGGGTAAGCATGTTGGGAGCCACAAATGGAAATTTAAACCAAGGTACTCAAGAGGTGACTTTCCCTACTCTTTCTCCAGCTACTCCAGATGCAAATACATCAGTTAGCCCTACAATCTTGGCCAAATTAGGTTATGACAAACAACTTAACGAAGATTTGAGAGTAAGACTTACAGGTTCTTACTACCATAATGCAAACTTGGGTAACTCAAACTTATATTCTTCTTCTAGATCAGGATTTGGTTTTTGGGGTGTATTGAACAATAACGCTTACCAAAATAACGGTGTCGAAGTTGCTAGTAGTTACAACTCAAAATCTACACCAGAAGCAACCTTCAACCCTAATTTCAAAAACTGGGCTACTTCATACATGATCAACCCATTTGTAAAATATAAAGGTCTTGAATTCTTTGGAACTATCGAATTCGCTTCAGGAGGAGATAAAGCAGGTGTTGACGCAAAACGTACTGCTGACCAATATGCTGGAGAAATCGTTTACAGATTTGGAAAAACAGAACAATTCTATATCGCTGGAAAATACAATACTGTATCTGGGAAACTTTCTAATGCTGATGCCAAAAAAGTTACTGTAGACCGTTTTGAATCAAGCATTGGTTGGTTTATGACTAAAAACATTGTAGCAAAATTAGATTATGTTAGTCAAAACTATAGAGATTACACACAATTTATAGGAAATCCTGCTACTGGAAATGCGAACAATTTTTATGGTGGTAAATTCAACGGCCTAGTATTTGAAGCTGCAATTTCATTCTAATACAATGCATAGATTATCATTAATGGTTATGGGTTTAGTTCTTTTCTTTTTACTAGGAAGTGCTAAACCCATTTCTTCATTAATTGATCCAAATACCATTATTATTGACAGACTGGAAATAGAAATCCTTGGGAATTCTACAGTAGGCAAATACAGTTGCTCCAACTCCCTTTTGTACAGAGACACCATTTATTTAAACTCAAATACTAAAAACAGTTTAAAGTCTGAAATCTCAATGAATAATTTTGAATGTGGCAACAGAATTATGAACAAAGACGTTAAAACGACAGTTAAAGCAACTAAATTCCCCAAAAGCACTGTCACCATTACCAACATAAAACCTTTTGGAACCAATTACAAATGCAGTTTGAATTTTCGCATAACAGACAAAACACTTTCCTTCCAGAACATGGTTTTAAAAACCTCAAAAGAATCACTTGAAGGAGTTGTCGCCGTAAATTTTTCGGATATTGCCCTAGATCCGCCAACCAAAATGGGAGGTCTCATAAAAGTAAAGGATCAATTTGTGATTCATTTTAACTTGTATAAACTATAATTCCACTCTTTACTCCATTCCCAGTTCCTAATTAAACAAATGTTTTATTAGGATTTTTTTATTTTACAATAATCCTAAAATCTTTCTCATTACTTTAAAAAAAAACAAAACTGTTAAAAAAACAACCACTAAATATCTAAAATTTAACACTATTCCTCATTTTTTATCTTTTGTTTTATTAAATTTG
>DATEOV010000308.1:0-8039 GCA_035273645.1 Flavobacterium sp.
ATTAACTTCAGTTTGGATGTAATGAAGTTTGAAAGCCATGATGGCTGCCGAAAGATTTTTGGTATTGTATCCTATTACTTGTAAACCTTGCTCAACGTTAAAATCAGTAGGAGGACATTCAAGAGTGTCTTCTGGCCAAACCCCAAAACCATTTAAGGCTAAAAGTTTCCATGGAAATAAAGCACTTGGGTCTTTTTTTCTTGTAGGCGCAATATCGGCATGTCCAATTATGTTTTGTGCAGGGATATTGTAGTCTTTTTTTAATTTGGTCAAAAGAGCCAATAAAGTATTAATTTGGGTATCTGAAAATGGTTCAGAACCATTATTATCCAATTCAATTCCAATAGAAGTTGAGTTGATGTCGGTATTTTTCCCCCAAGATCCATTTCCTGCATGCCAAGCTCTTAGGTAATCATTGAGCATATGAACGACTTTTCCATCTCTGGCAATCACATAATGAGCACTAACTTTAGTGTCTTTTAAAGTGAAAGTTTTTATTGTTTGTTGTAAAGAATCTTGCGCTGTGTGATGAAGAATAATGAAGTTAGGCTTTCTTAAATTAAAATTAACCGTACCTATCCATTCTGATGCAATACCATTTTGTAAAATGTTGGTATCAGTTTTTGAAAGTGTATCTTTATAGTTCAGCAATTGATTATTGTATCTATAGGCAATGCTGTCAATTACAACAAAGGGTTCGCTTTTTAAGGGAATGGCTTCTTTTGCGGATATAGTTTCTTTTAAATTTTTTATTTGTGCATTGTATTCCTTTTCGGTTTCTTTATGAGGATTTTTTGTTGCACAGGAAGCAATAAAGAGGAGTAGAATGATATTGTAAAAGTGCTTTTTCATGGTAGGTATTTCAAAATGTTTTTATGACAAATTTTTAGTGTTTTCTAGATTCTATTTTGCTTTTTCGATCTTCACTCAAGATTTGATATTTTGCTTTTTGGTCTTTGTTTAATATTTGCATCACTTCTAAATCTGTCATTTCGCCAAGAACCTTAAATTCTTTTTCCTTTTCCTCGTCGCTGCTTTCCTTTTTTATTAAAGCCTCTTGTTTTTTTAGTGATTTAGTGTAAATATTTGTAAGTACTACTTCTTGAAGAGCATCTAGACTAAGTTCTTTCTTGTAATATTCTACAATTTTGGCAGCAGTTACTTCAGCAGGAATTGGTTTAGGGGTGCTTTGTTGGTTGCTTTGTGATATTTGTGACATTTGGTTGGATCTGCCATAGCTATTTGATCCGTATCCTCCACCGCCATATCCTCCACCACCATAACCATTTCCATATTGTTGTGCCGAAATAGTGTTAACCGACAAGAATAAAAAAACTACAAAAAATACTGTTTTAAATACT
Organism: Flavobacterium sp.; assembly: GCA_035273645.1. Taxonomy (GTDB): domain Bacteria; phylum Bacteroidota; class Bacteroidia; order Flavobacteriales; family Flavobacteriaceae; genus Flavobacterium. The sequence continues at coordinate 1,362 of DATEOV010000308.1, forward strand.
TTCATAAATGTAAACTTGAAAAATTAAAAATCTAAACTGGTTCTCCGTATAAATCAAATTCTGTTGCTTCAATAATTTTAATCATCGCAAAATCGCCTGTTTTCACATAGTGTTTTGTAGCGTCAATTAAAACTTCATTATCTACATCCGGACTGTCAAATTCTGTTCTTCCTACAAAATGGCCACCTTCTTTTCTGTCAATGATACATCTAAAAGTTTTGCCTACTTTCTCTTGATTCAAATCCCATGAAATCTGAGACTGTAATTCCATTATTTCATTGGCACGATCTTGTTTTACGTTGTCTGGAACATCGTCTTCAAGTAAATAAGCATGCGTGTTTTCTTCATGTGAATAAGCAAAACATCCCATTCTGTCAAATTTCATTTCTTGGACAAAATCTTTCAGGATGTTGAAATCTTCCTGAGTTTCTCCAGGATATCCAACAATTAAAGTCGTACGAATAGCCATTCCAGGAACTGCTGCTCTAAAATCTTTCAATAATTGTGTTGTTTTTTCTTGGGTAGTTCCGCGACGCATCGATTTCAAAATTGAATCCGATATGTGTTGCAACGGAATATCAATATAATTACAAATCTTAGGTTCGCGTTTCATGATTTCAAGAACATCCATCGGGAAGCCGGTAGGAAAGGCGTAGTGCAAACGAATCCACTCGATACCTTCAACTTTTACTAATGCTTCCAGCAATTCGCCCAAAGCTCTTTTTTTATATAAGTCAAGACCATAATAAGTTAAATCTTGAGCAATCAAAATCAATTCTTTTACGCCATCTCTTGCTAATCCTTCGGCTTCTTTAACTAGTTTTTCAATAGTTTGCGAAACGTTTTTTCCCCTCATTAACGGGATAGCACAAAAACTACAAGGTCTGTCGCAACCTTCAGAAATTTTCAGATAAGCGTAGTTTTTTGGAGTTGTAGTCAAACGCTCTCCCAGTAATTCATGCTTGTAATCGGCACCCAAAGCCTTCAATAAAGCTGGTAATTCAGTTGTCCCAAAATATTGATCCACATTTGGAATCTCTTTTTCTAAATCTGGTCTGTATCTTTCAGACAAACAACCCGTCACAAAAACTTTATCTACAAGTCCTTTGTCTTTTTTATCGGCATATTCCAAAATCATATTTACCGATTCTGCTTTTGCATTATCAATAAATCCGCAAGTGTTAATCACGATAATATTTCCTTCATCCTCTGCTTTGGCTTCATGGGTCACGTCTTTTCCGCTTGCACGGAGTTGTCCCATTAGCACTTCACTGTCATACACATTTTTGGAACACCCTAGCGTGATCACATTTATTTTGTTCTTTTTTAAAGACTTCGTTCTCATAGTATTATATCCTTGATAATTTAGGAATTTTGCAAAATTACAATTTTTTGTGCAAACCCTGCCTGTTTACTTTTCAAAATGCCCCGTTTTGTTTGCATAAAAATGATTTGGAGCAGAACATTTGATGTGTTCAAGATCAATTGTCCCGCTATTCGTTATAATCTCCCGAAAAAAAATCGGGAGGATTTTCACTTCACACGAGCGAAGCGAACTGGCGAAGCAATCGGGGCTAGACCAGTTATTTAGTTTCTCATAACACAAATCAAAAATTCTCCTTACGTATTCAATTTGAAATTGTTTTTTGTCATAAAAAACAAAACCACTTTTGGGTATTCAAAAGTGGTTTCTATAGTATGTAGTAAATATTTTTACATTTCAAATATGAAAGTCATAGTAAAATTGTTTTTGTATGTATTGATTCGGGCACTTTCTGTAAATCCTTGTGAAAAGAACTGATTTTGTGATGTAGAGTGAACATTTACATACGAAAAATCAAGTTTTATAGAACCAAAACTATATCCTAAACCTCCAGAAAAACTATTTAAATCACCTATAGTAGTCGAATCTTTATATGGACTTCCTTCAAAACGATATCCACCTCTTAGTCTGAAGTTTTGTATTTTATATTCGGCACCTACTCTTATTTCATTACTACTGCCAAGGGCATTATGCATAGCGCTATTTAAACCTCTGTAATAAGGGTCGTTTTCTGGGCTAAATTCAGTACAACTGTAATCTTTGTATTTGTAATCCAAACTGATTAAACCTGATTTTCCAAAAATATAGGCAAAACTTCCAGTTAAACTTCCGGGAGTGCGTAGATCATAAGGAGCATAATAATTAATAACAAATGGATCAACTACATCAGGAGGAAGCGTTCCTGTGGTGCTACTGCTGATGGATGTTAATCTTTGTGAAAGTTCGTCTTGTAGATTATACCATGTTGGTGATTCATAAGCAAAACCTAAACGCATTTCATTGGTTAATTTTGCGATAGCGCCCACTTGGAATGAAAAGCCTGCTCCGTAAGTATGTAAGCTGTTTGAAAAATTTAAACTCTTTACTCTTTCATTTGAATCCAAAGTGTTGTTGTTGGATTCATAGAAGTTGGTGTTCTGTACATAATCAGTAAAGTGTGAGTTCAGGTTTAAACCAAAATATAGGAAATCTTTGTATTGCAAACCGCTGTTAAAAATAAGTTTCCCATTATAACCACTGGAGTAAGTGCTGTTTTCTTGATAGTAATTACCACCCGAACGAACATTCGATGTGTATAGTGTGTTATTGGGAGTTTCGGTCACCGGATTGATGATATAGCCCTGATAGCCCAGAAAAGCTTGTTGGGATCCATTGTCTAAACTTGCATAATTGCCATTTTGGAGTAAATCTAAAGGTACTCCATTAGCATAGCTTATAAAATAATTTGCAACAGAATTAGTAGGACTGATTCCAGCGGAAAACATTGAATTGTCATAATTGTTCGTGCCTTCATAATTAATGGACAACGAAAATTTTCTCCAATCATTATTAGGGTTTCTGGTTTTAAAAACGAAAACACCTCCTGCTTGATTTAAGTCAAAAGTACTTTCGCTTGCCGATGTGGAAGTCCCAAAATAATTAGATTCGTTTTTTGTGTCGTAATTCCCCATTGTAGCGGCGAATTGATTGTTGTTGAACACAGCCGAACCTGCAGGATTTACATTAATGGATGATAGATCTCCTCCCAGTGCACCAAATGCACCACTCATGGAAGTAAAGCGAGCGGTTCCATGCAATTCGCTTTGCGTATAGCGCATAGCGTCTTTGATTTCTTGTGAGTGTATTGTAGAGAACGTTAGCCCTGCTACGAAATATAACAATAGGTTCTTTTTCATTTGGTTGAGCTTAGGGTTGGTTAATTTCTAGTTCAGATTTTTCTATCTTCTGCCGCCACCTCCGCCGCCCATTCTGCCACCTCCGCCACTTGACATTCTAGCGCCGCCTCCTGACGACATACTGCTGCCACTGCTTCTGTATGAATTGCTGCTAGGTGTATAGCTTGAGCGTTGGTAATTACTTGAGCTATTGGATCTGCTTTGTGTATAAGAACTTCTTGATTGATTTTGAGTGTAATTTCTCGATGTAGTACTACTGTTTCGATTCGTGAAAGTAGGGGACTGTCTACTTATACTAGTACTGTTTCTATTATAGGTGCTATTTCTACTAGTAACACCGTTTCTACTATAGGAGCTAACTCTATTATTGTTGTAAATTGAATTATTGTAATTTCCGCCATATGATGAACCTCTTCTACTGTAGTTATAGGCATAAGGTGTTGCTACGCCATAGCCATAACCGGGATAACCACATCCATATCCTGGATATCCCCAGCCGTAACCTGGGTATCCCCAACCATAATAAGGATATCCCCAGCCATAATATGGGTATCCATATCCATAACCGTAATAAGGGTATCCCCAACCAAATCCTATTGACCAATAACTGTCTGGATATACAACTACAGTTGTTTCTTGTGGGGAACTACCCCAAGATGGATAACCTGTTGATGGTGCTTGTATAGAATCGTTTTCGGCATTGTAGTTGTTACCGTAGCTATTTACATCGGTAAATATTTCACCAGATCCTCCAGTGCTTTGTAATGAACTAAAGTATTGTTTGTATTGAACTGAAGCTGAATTGGGTTGGTTGTCCTTTATAACAATTTTCTCTCCATTTGTGCCATAAACGCCATCATTATCATAATAGGAACTATTTTGGTAAGAACCACAAGAGGTTACCACTAAGCCCAAAAAACCTATTAAGAAATAAAGAGGTGTTTTTCGAGTAATTAATGCATTTGTTTTCATTTCGGTAGATTATTTTATTGTTGGACAATACAAATTTAGTTAGTTTTGCGTAATTATTTAGTTAAATTATATATAAACAAATATTATGCCAAATTATTCAAAATGAGCAAGAACCTTACAACACGAGCAGAAGATTATTCAAAATGGTACAATGAGTTGGTTGTTAAGGCCGATTTAGCTGAGAATTCAGGAGTTAGAGGCTGTATGGTGATTAAACCATATGGGTATGCTATATGGGAAAAAATGCAAGCAGAGTTGGATAGAATGTTTAAAGAAACAGGGCATCAAAATGCTTATTTTCCTTTATTTGTTCCTAAAAGCATGTTTGAAGCTGAGGAGAAAAATGCTGAAGGATTTGCCAAGGAATGTGCTATTGTAACTCATTATAGATTGAAAAATGACCCTGATAAACCAGGAAAATTAATGGTGGACCCTAATGCAAAATTGGAAGAGGAATTAATTGTTCGACCTACCAGTGAAGCTATTATTTGGTCTACTTATAAAGGATGGGTACAATCGTACAGAGATTTACCGTTATTAATTAACCAATGGGCTAATGTGGTACGTTGGGAAATGAGAACTAGATTATTCTTGAGAACTGCTGAATTTTTATGGCAAGAAGGGCATACGGCACATGCAACGAAAGCGGAGGCTGTGGAGGAGTCTGAAAAGATGATGAATGTGTACGCTGATTTTGCAGAGAATTTTATGGCTATTCCGGTTGTAAAAGGATTGAAAACAGAAACAGAACGTTTTGCTGGTGCTGAAGAAACGTATTGTATTGAAGCCTTGATGCAGGATGGAAAAGCTTTGCAGGCTGGAACTTCACACTTTTTGGGTCAAAACTTTGCAAAAGCTTTTGATGTTAAGTTTGCAAATGCAGAAGGTAAGCAAGAGCATGTTTGGGGTACTTCATGGGGTGTTTCGACTCGATTGATGGGAGCGTTGGTAATGACACATTCTGATGATCAAGGATTGGTGCTGCCTCCTAATTTGGCACCTATACAAGTTGTTATTGTTCCTATATATAAGAGTGATGAACAATTGGGTGCTATTTCTGCTGAAGTGGATGTTTTGGTTAAAGCGTTGAGAAAATTAAATATCTCTGTGAAATTCGACAATAGAACAACTCAAAAACCAGGATTCAAATTTGCTGAATGGGAATTAAAAGGAGTGCCTGTTCGAATCGCTGTGGGGCCAAAAGATCTTGAAAACGGAACTTTTGAGGTAGCGAGAAGAGATACTTTGGCAAAAGAAACGGTTTCGAAAGACGGAATCACAACTTATATTGCCGATTTATTGGAGCAAATTCAAAAAGATTTGTTCGAAAAAGCATTAAATTATAGAAATACCCATATTACCGAAGTAAATAGTTTTGATGAGTTCAAAGCGATACTTGACGGTGAAGGTGGCTTTGTTTCAGCACATTGGGATGGTACTGCAGAGACTGAAGAGAAAATTAAAGAATTGACAAAAGCCACAATAAGATGCATTCCCTTGGGCAGGGTGGAACAGGTGGGAAGCTGTGTGTTTACTGGGAATCCGTCTACTGGAAGGGTGCTGTTTGCTAAGGCATATTAAAAAAAATAATTTTTTTTTGCCTCTACTATTGCGCTTCTCAAAAATAGTTGTATTTTTGCATCCGCATTACAGAAGTAGTGCTGTTGCAAACAACAACGGTCCGTTCGTCTATCGGTTAGGACGCCAGGTTTTCATCCTGGTAAGGGGGGTTCGATTCCCCCACGGACTACAAGAATATTTAGATTGAAATTCTGAGAATAAAAAAACAATGGCCCGTTCGTCTATCGGTTAGGACGCATGGTTTTCATCCATGTAAGAGCGGTTCGATTCCGCTACGGGCTACAATTTTTTTTGATCTAGAATGTTCCGAACTTAGAGGGATTATGGTCCGTTCGTCTAGGGGTTAGGACGCCAGAATTTCATTCTGGTAACAGGGGTTCGATTCCCTTACGGACTACAAAAAATGAAATAATTAAGATAAAAAGATAACAAAATGGCAAATCATAAGTCAGCTCTAAAAAGAATTAGAAGTAACGAAAAGAGAAGAGTATTAAATAGATACCAACATAAAACTACTCGTAATGCTATTAAAGCATTAAGAATTGCAACTGATAAAGCTGATGCTACTTCAAAATTGTCAAGTGTAATCTCTATGATAGATAAATTAGCAAAGAAAAACATCATTCATGATAACAAAGCTTCAAACTTGAAGTCTAAGTTAACTAAGCATGTTGCTAAACTGTAAGTAATATAATTTATATTAAGAAAGCTCCTTTTTAAGGGGCTTTTTTTATGGCCTAATTTTTCTTATCGATAATATGTATGAGTGTTTGAATATTGTAAAGAGAAATTATTAGACTTTGGTTTTTAAATAGTTTAGCATTTCAACCGTTATGGGTTTTGAAAAGAATTCAATGACATTAGGGTATGATTTGGCTTTTTTGATATCTTCAGGATCTATGGTTG
>DATEOV010000309.1:0-4783 GCA_035273645.1 Flavobacterium sp.
TTTTTAATTGTTATGACTACTTTTTTGATGATATCTATTTTAAGTTAGAAGCAAAAAAACTCGTATGAAAATGATTAAACGAGGTTGTTTTAAAAGCTTCTGATTTAATTTTTTGAGTTTTGAAGTTTTTCAAAAAAATAAAGGGTTTAATTTAATTATTTACCCAGCGCTGAACTGCAGCCACTGTATCCATTGGATTTGTATTAAAACAGATTCTTGATTTTGGCGAAAATTCAAGGATAACGTTGATTGCTTTTTCAAAAAATATAAAATTGGATTCAGGTTTTCTGATTCCCGCACCAATAAGTACACAATCAAAATGTTTTTCTTCTAATCGATTTTTAATAACATCAATTGCTGTTTCTCCAAAATCAGTCCAACACAAATGTGCATCATATCCAATTTCGTTAAGTTGAGTGACTGAATTTTTAATTCCCATTTCAACCTTTTCAGCTGTTAGACCAGGCATAGCTGCAAATTCGGGTGTCGTAAAATCAATTAGAGACGGATCTATACCTATAACAAGTACTGTTTTTTTGTTTGCCATTTTTTTTTATGTTTTTTTTTAAAACCATTTTTTTCAATTCAATAGTGAAAATGATAAATCAAATTCATGATTTCGCCAATATATTTATGAATAAATTCAGCAGGGATTATTTTCCGTTTAAAAAATCAATAGTTATATTACTTATTAGCTCAGGCTTTTCTTCAAATACGTCGTGAGAACAGTTTGGAATTATACAAAATTGACTGTTTTTAATTGCATTATGTATCTCAATACCATGTTCTAAAGTGTACATGTCATTATCACCGTAAACTATTAAAGTCGGTACTTTTATACTTTCTAAATCTGATTTTGGGAAATATTGCTCTTGAAACCACATATCTTTAATTTCATTAACATATCTTTTCCAGTCGTTTAGTGGTGCTGTTTTTTTATAATATTTCACCCAATTTGGCCAATTTTTTTCGATCCAGGCAGTATCTGTCCAATTTTTTAATTCGTCTAAATTTTTTGCTCCATTCGCTTTATAATTTGCTCCCGAAATTATTAATTTTTTGACTTTATCGGGTCTGTTTTTGGCTAGAAGAAGTCCTGTTACAGCACCGTCACTCCAACCCATAACATAAAGACTATCTAATTTTAGAGTATTAATAATTTCTGATTGGTATTCCGCCAATAAGTTGTAGCTCAATTTACTTTCAGCATATTCAGAACGTCCAAGTCCAGGTGCGTCAGCAATAATAACTTTGTACCTTTTTGCAAGTATTGGAATAACTTTTTCAAAATGGATTATACCTCCAAAAGCACCATGTATTAAAAGTAAAGGAGTTCCTTTTCCATATTCCTCGTAATATATTTTGGTTCTTTTAATGGTTAAATATTTTCCATTATTTGAACCATATTTTATTTGAGCATTTCCGCATATAGTGAAATTTATTGCGAGTAATAAAAGGATGATTTTAAATTTCATGTTTATATTGTTTGTTCAATAACTTGTTCTGTTTCGGTATCAAAAATTAATATTCCTTCACACTTTTCGTTAAGTTGTCCAGCCAAAACACCTTGTTTTGTCCAAACAGAACTTTTTCCAACACTTTGAAAATTGTCACAATAACCAATACAATTAGACATTAAAACTGGCATTGAAAATTTCTTTGCAACCGCTGGATAATGTATCATTGCTTTGTCAAAACCATTTTGTGGTTTAGCAACGCTTGACACATAAATTTCAGCACCAAGTTTGTTTGCATTTTCTGAATGATCAAATTGTAAACTTTCAAAACAGATTGCAGGTGCAATTTTTTTGTCGTCAACTGTCAAAATGATTTGTTTCTCTCCATTTACAAAATATGGAAATTCGTCAGAATGTAGTTGCTGTTTTGAATAAGTCTGTCTTTGTGTGTTTGGTTGAAAAATTAACATGCTAATTTGTATAACTGAATTTATCTTTGTCGGCATACCAAGTCCAATAGTGATTTTATTTTTGTTGCTGATTTTTTGAAAACAATCAAACATTTTGTCATCTTGATTTGTTGCTAGATCCTTTGCTAGTCTAGGTTCATATCCTGTTATAGAAAGTTCAGGAAAAAATATTGTGTCAGCATCATGCAAAAGAGCAAGGTCAATTAATTTTTTATGCGCCTCAATATTCGCAGGAATGTCTCCTTTGATTGGTTTTGTCTGTGCTACTGAAATTTTCATTCTTCGGTCATTAAATTGCCACAAAGGTTCTAGTACTACAGCGAGTTTGGTACTAAATTAAGATTTATTTTTCGGTTTAATAGGGATTCTCCATGTACAAAACCAACTTTAAATTATGCCTTAAACCCAATTCTCACCATATGGATGTTAGCCGTAGTTTTTTATTTTATCGGTTCAGCCCAATCTGAATTTCTTATTAAAATTATTCCTTGAGTATAGTCTGTCGTTGAAGTGTTTTTGTCTGTAATTTTCATACCAGAAATTAGACTTAATAAACCTGTACTTTTAATTAGTCTTAATGATTTTTTGTAAGGTGATTTTGGTTTGTTTATATCAAAAAAAGTATTTGTGTTTTTATTTGTTACATTTTTTAAATCGCTAATTCCGAAGTGATAAAGTAAAAAAGTATTGTCACAAGAAACACCTGTTTTTGTATGTTCTTTATCGCTTCTTAAAAAGAAAGGTAAATATTTAGAAGGAGCATCCATGTAGCTATCTAAATATCTAGATATGATAGTATATGTTTTGTCTTTAACAGGTGAATTTTGATTTTCCAAAAGTGCTCCAAAATCTTTCTTGTCATTTATTTCTTTTTGCAAAACATGTGCTTCACCAAAATAGCCATAAATTTTTTGGCCTTCAAAGTTATATCGTTTATATAAGTCATTGAAATTTAAATACATTACATCTTCTCTGGTAGTAGTTTTGTAATCAATTATATTTTTTCTAATATGCTCAATATCTATTGCATAATTTATGTTTGTCGAATTTAGATTTATTGATGAAATAAGTTTTGGCAATTTATCTTTTATCCATTCTAAAAATAAATTTTCATCTTTTGGAAAGTCAGATGAAAGATTTATTTTACTTAACAGTATTTTTAAGTGGTTTTTGGTAACATCTATATTTTGAATTTTATCAATTCCATAAACTTTAATTTGTGAGTTTTCAGAATTTACCTCGTTTAATTTATAAATTTGAATCCATTTATTTTTGTAATCAAGGTTTTTGCGTCCATGATATATTATCCAACTGTTTAAAACGTAGTCAATTAATTTCTCATTTCCATTTTTTAAATATTCATTCAGAAAATACGCTTGACTAAAATCAATTTCTGCTAAATGAATTTTCATTCCTGCCCTTTTATTAAAATATTTGATGAGTTCAAAATCAATCTTCGTTGTTTCTTTTATTCCGTGAAATTCTCCGTAAAGGAATAGATCATTTGTTTTTATATAGTGGTCCAAATGTCTAAAAGTTAAATTTTCATTCTGATTAACCGACTCAAACAAATTTTTATTTTCTTCCCAATATTGATTATATTTTTTACCTGAATAGTTGTCATATTTTTTGACGGTGAAACTATAAAGTAAACATAAAAGTATAGTGATGCATAAATATTTTATTCCTTTCAACAGGTTGTTTTTCAATTAGATGCTTTTTTGGATTAAAATTATGGCTAAGGTTTTCACGCCTCTATCTGTTGTAATTTATGAAACTGAGTATTTTCGGCTAAACGAAAATAGGAATTAAAAACAATAATTCCACTAAAATTGCAAATAGCTAGAAAAGTGTGTTATCTGCCTTTTTTTGTCGTTTCAGTTTGATCGAAATATTGTAAAGTGTTGTGCTTGTTCATAGTATAAGTTTTGGCGTGATTTTTGAAATTGCTATTTTTCACAAAGTTCTTTCAGCTTGTCGAGTGCTTTTGGGTAGGTTTCGTTCATATAATCTAAAAAATCTTCGGTTGTGTCTAAGTCAACAGTAACGGTTGTAGTCCCATTGTTTTCTTCGAAGGTATAGTTTTCAAATCCGTTTGCCCATTTTTCTACTTCTGGTCCTTCTGTAATTTCTTTATCCGCTTTTAAAAGCCCATAATGTTGAATTGAAACAAATCGGTTGAGAATGTTTTCAGCTATCTTGGAAACCATGCCTCCTTTTTCTCCTTTCTCATCTATTCCTATAAATAGAATTTTATTTCCCTTGTCCCAATTTCCTTCATAGGTTGATGTAGGGTTAAACAAAGAAGTCCATTGTTCATAAGTTGATTTACTGTTAATGCCAAGCATGAAATCATATATCTTGGTCACAGGTGCATTGATGCTTACTTTGAATTGTAACTTTTTCATAATGTTAAATATTTGTTTGGATTAATTTTTCAAATTGTTATTATCAGTCATGCTAGCTGTCGTTTTACATAGCCTACGTTCTGGTACTACAGCAGATTTATAACTAAGTTAAGTTCATTATTCGGATTTGACACTCGAATGATAGCGAACAGGCGAAGCACCCGATAGCGAATAGACGAAGTAAATCATCAAAAATACAAAACCAACTTCCCATTAAGCAATTGTCCAAATCCGTTGTAGCATCTGTTGTACGCCGCTGTTACTTTTTTGTCAGCATTAAGTTGTTGTTAATCTGTTTTTTATTTTTACTTTTAAAATCCGTGATGGTCTTTCCATCATAACGAAACGCTCCTTCAAATGCGGCAATCCAAATACTACTATCATTAGCTTCTAAAATGCCAAAAATCATTTTCAATTTTGCTATTTCGGTTACTGTCGGTTTCTTATT
>DATEOV010000310.1:0-3285 GCA_035273645.1 Flavobacterium sp.
TACGAAATAACCATCTGCCAAACCTTGCATCAGAGCCGAAGCTCCTAATCTGTTCGCTCCGTGGTCAGAGAAATTAGCTTCTCCGGCAACGAAACAGCCAGGAATAGTAGACTGTAAGTTATAATCAACCCAAACACCACCCATTGTGTAGTGAACTGCAGGATAAATTTTCATTGGAGTTTCATAAGGATTCTCATCCGTGATTTTTTGGTACATAGTAAACAAGTTACCATATTTTTCTTCCAACCATTTTTTTCCTAAAGTAAGGATTTCCTCTTGAGAAGGATTGTGATTTCCTTTGGCGTAAGCCGTTTGTTTTCCTTTAGATTGAATCTCTGTAGCGAAATCCAAATAAACTCCTTCGTTAGTATCATTAGCCTCAATTCCGCGACCTTCGTCACAAACTTCTTTTCCTGCTCTTGAAGCAACATCACGAGGAACTAAATTTCCAAATGCCGGATATTTTCTTTCTAAGTAGTAATCTCTGTCTTCTTCAGCAATTTGAACTGGTTTTAATTTCCCAGCACGAATCGCTTCTGAATCTTCTTTTTTCTTTGGAACCCAAATACGTCCAGAGTTTCTTAACGACTCAGACATCAATGTCAATTTAGATTGATTAGTTCCGTGAACTGGAATACAAGTTGGGTGAATTTGTACATAACAAGGATTTGCAAAATAAGCTCCTTGTTTGTGGATTTTCCAACCAGCAGTTACGTTAGATCCCATTGCATTGGTAGAAAGGAAATAAACATTTCCATAACCTCCTGTTGCAATAATTACAGCGTGAGCAGAATGTCTTTCTAATTCTCCAGTAATCAAGTTACGGGCAATGATTCCACGAGCTTTTCCATCCACTTTTACCAATTCCAACATTTCGTGACGGTTGTACATATCGATTTTTCCTAAACCGATTTGTCTTGATAAAGAAGAATAAGCTCCTAACAATAATTGTTGTCCAGTTTGTCCCGCAGCATAAAAAGTACGTTGTACTTGTGTACCACCAAAAGAACGGTTATCCAACATTCCACCGTAATCGCGTGCAAAAGGAACACCTTGAGCCACACATTGGTCGATGATGTTTCCAGAAACTTCAGCTAAACGGTGAACGTTTGCTTCACGTGCTCTGTAATCTCCCCCTTTGATAGTGTCATAAAACAAACGGAAAGTACTATCCCCGTCATTTTGATAATTTTTTGCAGCATTGATACCCCCTTGTGCAGCGATTGAGTGTGCACGACGTGGAGAATCTTGGTAACAAAATGCTTTTACATTATAACCCATTTCGGCAAAAGATGCTGCTGCCGAAGCTCCAGCCAATCCAGTTCCTACTACGATAATATCTATTTTTGGTCGGTTATTTGGTGCAACTAACTTTAAGTGATCTTTATAATCAGTCCATTTTTGCGAAATGTGACCTTCTGGTATTTTAGAATCTAGTTTCATTATAGATTGATATTAATTATTAAAATGATGAAATAGCGCAATGAAAATAAATCCAAAAGGAACTATTATTGCAAAAGCATAACATATTTTATGCAATGACTTCCCAATTTTATTATCGAAACCTACCGATTGCAAAGAAGAAGTGAAACCATGCCAAAGGTGTAACGCCAATAACACGAAAGCAACACTGTACAATCCTGTACGAACCGGGCTTTCAAACTTAGCTACCAATTCATGATAATATCTTGTTTCATCAATTGCGTTTGACTCTACATATTTGTAGACCATTTCATGAGCCCAAAAATCATACATGTGTAATCCTAAAAACGCCAACACTACCAAACCAGAAATAATCATATTCCTAGAAGCCCAAGATGAATTTGCAGCACCGTCAAACTTTACGTAAGCAACAGGCCTAGCATTTCTGTTTTTCAGTTCCAGAACGAATCCCATAACGAAGTGAAAAACTACTCCCGCAACCAAAACAGGCTGCATAACAAATTGAATTAACGGGTTATAACCCATGAAATGTGACATCGCATTAAATGAATCGGCACTAAAAACCGAAACAAAATTAATAAAGAAGTGAAGCGATAGAAACGAAATCAAAAAAAGTCCTGAAAGCGCCATAGCTACTTTTTTAGCTATAGACGACTTCAATATTGCAGATTTTGCCATAATGATATAAATATTATATTTTTTTAAAAAGTCCCACAAATTTATGGTAATTAAGAAAGAATAACAACCAAATATGCAATTTTACTTCGCAATTTATAATGATTTTAAAGTACTTAAAAAATACGTACAAACTACGTATAAAAATACGTAGTTTAAAGCCGCTATTCTTCATCAACTTACAAAAAAGCACTTAAACGGTTCCTAAATTCAAAAACACATTAAAATTACGGACCCAATTTTTTTTTATTGACAAAAGCTAAAAAAACTAACAATATTATAATCCAAAACAAGGTTTACAAGTTATTCCCTAAAAATTAAAGATTAGCCATTTTATAGTCTTTAAAACATTGTATTTCGCCAAAGCAATTTTAACTTTACAGCTTTAAATTTTATTCATGAAAACTGGAATTGACGCTATTGCATTTGATGTTGCAAAATTACATTTACCCATAAAAACATTAGCATTAGCTAGAAATATAGAACCCGAAAAACTCGAAAAAGGATTGGGTTTATTAAAAATGACTTTACCAGATACTTATCAAGATACTGTTGTATTTGGCGCCAATGCTTTGACAAAACTAATTCAAGATAATAACATCAAATTAGATGAAATTGCGCGAATATACGTTGGAACCGAAAGTGCTATTGACAGTTCAAAACCTATAAGTTCTTTTTTAATTTCTCTAATGGAACAAAAATTCGGAGAGAACTCTTTATCTGAATGTGATGTTGTAGATTTTACTTTCGCCTGTATTGGCGGTGTTGATGCAATGCAAAACTGTCTTGATTTTGTTCAACTCAATCCAACCAAAAAAGCAATTGTTGTCTCAACAGATTTTGCCAAATACGACTTGAATTCAACTGGTGAATACACTCAGGGAGCTGGTGCGGTAGCAATGTTGATTTCTGCTAACCCAAGAATCATTAGTTTTGAGAATCATTGGGGAGTAAGCACAAAAGGAGTTTTTGATTTCTTCAAACCTTATAGAACGGTTTCAAAACAAGAAATCACAGGAAATGCAAATAACGAATCTTGGTTTGATAATTTAGAAAGTGAAATTGAAATCCACAAAGACCAACCTGTTTTTGATGGCCAATATTCGAACCAATGTTATATGGATCGAACAAGAGAAGCTTATTTTTCATTAAAAAAAATAAAAAACA
>DATEOV010000311.1:0-9554 GCA_035273645.1 Flavobacterium sp.
CGTTGCCTCGGTTGAATAAATACCATTCTTCTCCTGTGTAAACAGCACCTTCTATATTGAAATCCTCGGGTTTTATTTCGCCAAAACTTTGCATAACTGAATATAAATCTGTGAGGTCATTGGTGCTTATTTCTTTTTCAAGCATGTTGATTTGGATCATTTTATTTCTTTTTGCAGTTGACCCAGAACCAAAAACATAGAGATTATCTCCAAAATGGGTGATGGCCTCAAAATCGGGTTTCTCACTTTTTACAATATTTTCGATTGCGTTTTCTATGATTTCATGACGTTGCAGGTTTTTGGATTCTATGTTGTATTCGTATAGAAATCCGCTGTTGTCGCCTATGATAAATAAATTGTTGTCTTTGTAAATAAGTCCCGATGCTGAACCGATTCCGATAATGTGAAAAAGGATTTCAAGTGTGAGTTTTTCCATGAAAAGTTGTTTTGAGAATGAATGCCCTAGCCCAGATGGAAGTGGAAATCCTTTTGAAAAGAACAGCTTTTTTTTTCTTGTACTGGCAAAGCGACCGAAGGAAGCTCTTGCAAGGACTTAGAAAAAAGCAGTTCTTGAAAAAGATTACTTCACTAACTTTTATTTTCATAGGAGTTCAGTGAATTTTATTTGCAACGAACAGCTGGATTAGCTCCTCAAAAGTAATCTTTTTTGTTGGGAGAGGAAAATGGAACCTTTGTTTTGAAAGGGATTACAGCTAAAATAGGTTGCTTTTTAAAGCTTTATTTTCTTTTATTTTATCAGTTTTATGTAAAATAATTGATTTTTTGTTTGGTTTAATTGTCTTTTGTTGAAGTTTTGTTAATATTTAGTTCATTTTCAGTTAAAAATATGAAGGTTTCTTTGTGATGAATTTAAACAAATAACCAAATGAAAAAAATTATCCTATCGATGCTTGTAGTTGCATCATTAGTGTCATGTAACAATGATAAAAATGCAGAAGAAAATCCAATCAATAGTACTGTTTTGGCAGCCAATCAATCAGTTACTCCAGTTTTGTTGAAAAAACATTCGGGTTTTGAAAAATTGGAATTATTTTCTCTTATTAGTTCAGAGGATGTTTTGGCAGGAAGTCCAGGTTATGTTTTTGGAGGTTCAGCAGATGGTTCTGGATTATTAAAAAATGCAGATGGGTCTTTTACATTTTTAGTAAATCAGGAAGACAACTTTTCGGTATCCAGAATAACATTGGACAAAACATTCAGACCAGTAAAAGGGGAATATTTATTGAATTCAAAAGGAGGTACTTGGAGATTATGTGGAGCAACAATGGCCACGCCAGAAGAGCATGGTTTTGGGCCAACTTATCTAACTAGTGGTGAATCTGGAGAAGAGTCCCGTACGCATGCCTTGAATCCTTATGGAGACGTTGGAACTGCAAGTGTTTCTAAGGAATTGGCAAGCTTTGGACGTTTAAGCGCCGAAAATGCTTTGCCTTTGAAAAAAACAGCTTTCGCTGGTAAAACTGTGGTTGTTATTGGTGATGATGATTCTGGAACTTATGGAGGTCAGGTGTTTATGTATGTGGCTAATACAGTTGGGGATCTTACAAATGGTTCTTTGTACATGATGAAAAGAACGGATGGTATCCAAAGAGAGAAAGATATGATTACAGGAAAGAACTATCCAGTTTCTTTTGTGAAAATTGAAAATCATACTACCTTGACAGGAGCACAAATTAATGCTGCAGTAAATACTTTGTCTGCCATAAAATTTGGTAGAGTGGAAGATCTTGATTACAGAAAAGGTGGTGATGCAGCTGATCGTGAAATTTACTTTAATGTTACAGGTCAAAATACGACTGGAACAAATGCAGATGCTTCGAGAACAAAATATGGTAGAGTTTATAAATTGAATTTGGATGCTGCAAACCCATTGTCAGGTACTTTGCAAGTGCTGCTTGATGGTGATGATCGCACGGGAATCTCTGGTAAATTTCAAAACCCAGATAATATTTGTGTGACTAAAAACTATGTTTATGTAGAAGAAGATGCTAATGGGTATGGTGATGAAACACATGACGCTTATATTTATCAGTACAATATTGCTACAAAACAACTAAAAGTAGTAGTTGAATTAGACCACCGTCGTACAGCAACTGATGCAGCCAAATATAATGTAGGAGGAACTTCTAAATTTGGTGATTGGGAATATGGCGCTTTAATCGATGTGTCTGAGCAATTGGGTATTGATGATACTTTTTTATTAAGCGTTCAACCTCATACTTGGACTGGTGACAAATATAAAAACATTGATGGAGGTGGTGGTCGCCCAAATGAAAAACAAGCAAGCCAAATTGTATTGATTAAAGGATTAGCTAGATAATTTGTACTTTTTTATTTTTTTTTCAGAAGCTCACGGTTTCATTTTTTTGAAGCCGTGATTTCTGTTTTTTATTCTTACACTTTTATATGAAAAATATTGTTTTCCTTTTAATTTGTTTCTTACTGTTTTCCTGTTCTGATTTTAAATCCAAAGCTGAACAAATTAATGATTTGTACCTGTCGGATTTGGCTGTTTTGCAAGCAGACGTAACTCAATTACAACATTTAGTTGAAGATGGAGCAACTCAAAAACAACTGCAAAACCAATTTTTAAAAGCGCATCAAAGTTATAAAAGAGTTGAGTCTATTAGTGAATATTATTTCCCGACAGTTTCCAAAGCCATAAACGGTCCGGCACTTGAAGAATATGAGTATGATGATGGAGTTACCATTCCTGCTGCAGGACTTCAGGTTATTGAGGAATATTTTTTTCCGGTGTATGATAAGAATACTAAAATAGAGATTCTCAGAGAAATAGGAATTTTAAATGCCAATTTGTATCGTTTGCAAATGATTTCGAAAACTAATGAGTTAACGGATTCTGCTGTTTTTGATGCAATGCGTCTGGAGGTTTTTAGAATAATTACTTTAGGGATAACTGGATTTGATTCCCCGATTGCTCAGAATTCTTTGGCGGAAGCCATAACTTCATTAGAAACTATCGAAGAGCAGCTTATTATTTATCAGGAAGAAGAAAGCCCCAAAACTTTCGAAATACTTGAGGGAGGAAAGGATTATTTGAATAAAAACTCGAAGTTTAATGAATTTGACCGCGCCTATTTTATTAAAAATTATTTGAATCCTTTGAGTAAAGCGATTTATGAAGCACAATCAGATTTGAAAATCCCTTTTTTTAAGGAAAGCCGTGGATTGAAAGTTACAGCCCAAACATTATTTGATAAAAATGCTTTTGATCCCGAAGCTTTTTCAGGATTTCCAGACTATATAACCACAAAGGAGAAAATTGAATTGGGTAAATTGTTGTTTAATGATCCTATTTTATCGGGTAATAATACCCGTTCTTGTGCTTCCTGTCATTATGCAGACAAGGCTTTTACCGATGGTTTGGAAAAAGCAGTCACATTGGATGGAAAAGAAATGATAAAAAGAAATACACCAACACTCTCCAATATTGCTTTTCAGCGTAACTTTTTTTACGATTCGAGAGTGAATTATCTCGAAGATCAAGCGATTGCCGTTATTACAAATGAGAACGAAATGCACGGATCTTTGGAGAAATCAGCTTTGGATTTAAAAAAGAGCAAAAAATATGCTACCCATTTTGAGAAAGCATTTCCAAATAAAGAAATTACCTCTTTTGAGATTAAAAATGCTTTGGCATCTTACATTCGGTCTTTGAGTAATTATGATTCCAGATTTGATGGTTATATGAGAGGGGAAGAAAAATTCAATCTCGATGAAATGGCAGGTTTTAATCTTTTTACCGGTAAAGCCAAATGTGCAACTTGCCATTTTATTCCGCTAACAAATGGAACGGTTCCACCCAATTTTGACAAATCAGAAAGCGAAGTTCTTGGTGTTCCCGGAAAAGACAAAAAGATAGACGGAGATTTAGGGAAATTTGATTTGACGAAAGCTGAAGTGAATCGCTATTCGTTTAAAACACCTACGATTCGAAACATTGCATTAACAGCTCCTTATATGCACAATGGTGTTTTCAAAACGTTGGAAGAAGTAGTAGATTTCTATGATGAAGGTGGTGGAAGTGGTTTGGGTTTTAATTTGCCCAATCAAACTTTACCTGGTGATAAATTAAATTTAACGCCATTGGAAAAAAAGCAACTAATTGCTTTTATGAAGACATTGACTGATAAAAAGCAATACTAAAGAACAAAAAAAAGCCCTGAATTTCAGGGCTTTTTTTTGAGATAATTATATTTTTATAATTTGAATCCGTAGGCTACACGCAATGCAATTTGATTGGTATCATAATCGGTGTAAGCTTCATAGCGTAAACTTACATCAATATTGTCGTGTGCATATCCAATTCCAGGAGACCAGATATATGTGTTTTGGTCATAACCGTTGGTTACTGCAAAACCACCACCTACTTCACCCAATACATAAAATTGATCTTCCCAAACGAATGCTTTAAATCCAATTTTTGCAGGAATGAAACCTAAATCTTTAATGTTTTGATCAATGAACAAATTGGTGAACCCCGTTGTAAGTGTTAAAGACGCTTTTGGAGTTAAATCATATTGAAGACGAACATCACCACCTAGTGACCAGTCATATGTATCATTGTTTGTAGGCATTCCTCCGTTAAGACCAATTCCTAATCGGAATCCTTGGTCGAAGCTTTTTGTATCTTGAGCTTGTGAATTGTTTGCAAATAATAATGCGATTGTGAATGCAGATAACAATTTAATTTTTAATGTAGTTTTCATAATTGAATTTTGGATTAATTTTTTTTGATTGTTCTGTTTATTTGTTTCAGAACAACAGGGCAAATGTAGTCTCATGACTTGCCGAAATTGTTACAGAATTATAATGGACTGTTGTAGAATTACTTCATTTACGTAAAAAATATCGAATAAAAGGGTGTTATATTTTTAATAGTATCGATGCAATTGAAAGCTTCTATTTATCTTTGCTGACTTAATAAATTAAAATGAACTTTTCCCAATACACCAAAGAATTCTCGTATAATATTAAATTGGCTTATCCCGTAATACTCGGAATGCTTGGGCATACTTTGATAGGGATTGTGGATAATTATATGGTTGGTAACTTAGGATCGACCGAGCTGGCAGCAGTTTCCTTGGGAAATAGTTTTATCTTTTTGGCATTGTCCATAGGGATTGGTTTCTCTACTGCGATAACGCCTTTGACCGCCGAAGCGGATGCAGAGAAGAACCACAAAAAAATTAGAACTACTTTTCATCATGGTTTACTGTTATGTACCATTCTGGGAGTATCGTTGTTTGTGCTAACAGTACTGTCCAAACAATTGATGTATTTGATGAATCAGCCAGAAGCGGTGGTTGCATTGGCTGCACCTTATATTGATTGGGTTGCTTTTTCTTTAATTCCTGTTGTGATGTATCAAGGATACAAACAGTTTGCAGACGGGTTGTCCTTGACCAAATATTCGATGTATTCTATCATTTTGGCTAATGTGGTACACGTTTTTTTTAACTATGTGTTGATTTATGGTTATTGGATTTTTCCAAAACTAGGTGTTGTTGGAGCCGCTTTGGGAACCGTGATTTCTAGAATTATGATGGTAGTTTTTATGCATTATCTGATGAAGCACAATGCTATTATGAAGCAGTATTTTAAAAATTTCACTTTTAAAGAAATAAAAAAATCAATCATTAAAAAAATTATCGGATTAGGTTTTCCTTCGGCAATGCAAATGCTGTTTGAAGTGACTTTGTTTACGGCGGCAATTTGGCTTTCGGGTACATTGGGAAAAAATAGTCAAGCCGCAAATCAAATTGCTCTTATACTGGCTTCGTCTACTTTTATGGTAGCTATGGGGTTGAGTGTTACGGCTATGATTCGAGTGAGTCATTCCAAAGGTTTGTCGGATTATAAAAACCTAATTATCGTTGCACGATCTATCTTTTTATTGGCTGTAATAATTGAAGCTTTTTTTGCTTTTATTTTTGTCGTTTTTCATAATTTCTTGCCGCATTTATTTTTGAATATGAATGATCCAGCCCAGGTTTTGGATAATCAGGAAATCATTTTTATCACATCCAAGTTATTGATTATAGCAGCTGTTTTTCAGCTTTCGGATGGGATTCAAGTGGTCGTTTTGGGCGCTTTGAGAGGTTTGCAAGATGTGAAAGTCCCTATGTACATTACTTTTGTGGCGTATTGGATTGTAGGGTTTCCGATTTCTTTTTATTTGGGGAAATATACCGACTTAAAAGCAGTAGGTGTTTGGATTGGCCTTTTAGCTGGTTTGACAGCTGCAGCTCTGTTTTTGTATATTCGCTTTGCGCGTTTGACAAGAAAGTTGGTTGTGGAGCATTCTGATAAGGAAGTTTAGAAGCAAAAGTCTTTGTTTTCAAAACACCTTTTCACCTGCTGTCCGCTGTATCTTTGTGTCCAAACCCTGGACACAAAGGATGTCGCTTCCATCAGGGCTAAACGACAACTTTATTTTTTTTAAGGCCTTTTTTAAAAAAGGAATCTCAATAAAAAACGTATTTTTACACTTTTACATTAAATAATATTCAAACACATGGAATTACCAAAATTCTTATTAGGAGACAATACTGATTTTCCAGATGATATTTTTATCATTCACTTGGATTACCCAAGATTTATCATCAATCTGAAAGACGATGAGGTGGAATTTATGGAAGAGGCAGAAGACCTTGATGAAGCCGAATTAAACGCAGAAATGGAAGGACTAATTGTTCTTGCCAATGAGTTTTATGATAGAGAAATAACTCGTTACGAAGAATAAATATTTTCTTTTAATAATTGTTAAATTCTTTTTTGGAATTAAAAGCAGTTGTAAAAAATAAATAAAAACTGCAAAAGTCGATTGACAGCTTTTGCAGTTTTTATTTATTTTAATAATGTGAAAACAGCTATTTTTTAAAGTAACTGTCCAGTAAAATTTGAGCTGCCGCAAAAGGGGATATCTCACTATTTTGAACCGCTTTTTTAGTGGAATCTAATAACTGAATGATGTTTGGTTGATTGTAGAAATGATTTTTTAATTGTTCGTCAATGGTTTCCATCATCCAAAATTGATTTTGTTCCTTGCGTTTCTCTGTGAAATAATGATTTGAATTCACCAATTCAATATAATTTAAAATAGTTTGCCAAACGCCACTAATTCCTTCTTGGGTCAAAGCGCTACAGGTTGCGGTAGTTGGAATCCATCCTGATTTTTTTGCCGGAAAAAGATGCAAGGCCCTGTTGAATTCTACTTTTGCTAATTGAGCTTTTTTAATATTATCACCATCGGCTTTATTGATAATTATAGCATCTGCCATTTCCATAATACCACGTTTGATACCTTGAAGTTCATCACCAGCCCCAGATATTTTTAAAAGTAAAAAGAAATCTACCATGCTGTGAACAGCTGTTTCGCTTTGGCCAACACCTACAGTTTCAATTAGAATAATATCAAAACCACATGCTTCGCAAAGTGTTATAGTTTCTCTAGTTTTACGTGCGACACCTCCCAAAGTTTCTCCTGATGCAGAAGGTCGAATGAATGCATTTTTATCTTTTACCAATTCTTCCATTCGGGTTTTGTCTCCAAGGATGCTTCCATGAGAAATGGTACTGCTTGGGTCGACAGCAAGAACAGCTACTTTTTTGCCCAAATTCGTTAAGTGTTTACCAAAAGCTTCAATAAAAGTGCTTTTTCCAACACCTGGTACTCCAGTGATTCCTATTCGAATTGATTTATTGGCATGAGGTAAACATCCATTGATGACTTCACTTGCTTTCTCTAGATGAGAAATATTAGTACTTTCAATTAATGTAATAGCGCGACTAAGTGCGGTTATGTTTCCTGCCAAAATCCCATCAATCAATTCTTTTGCAGAAGGTTGTTTCTTTCTGGATATTTTGATTTGGTGTATAGCACTGGAACTGATGATTTCTGGAGGTGAAATACCAGCTTTTTCATTTAAAGCGCTTGGATTATTTTTTTCGGTAGACAAAATAATTGTTTTTGAAAGTAAAAGTAATCAAAACAAAAACAGTTTCAAAAGGCGAATCCTAGAAACTGTTTATTGTTAACCGATTTGTATTTCTTAATATGCTGCAGTAAAACGAACTTGGTGATGTTTTGGATTTTCAACTTCATCGGCAATAACAACAGCTAAATCTTCCACTGAAAGTATACTTCGCTGTTCCTCATTAAAAACTGGATTTTCTAAGCCTAAACGATACTTACCCGTTCTTCCTGTTTTTGTTCCTTGATGCATTTCGATAGCCGGACTAAAAAATGCCCAATCCAACTCTTTTTCTTCTTTAATTATATCCAAATAATGTCTTGCTGCGTTTGCTCCGTCAAATATCTCTTTTGGAAATTCAGGGGTTTCAACTAATTGTACATTTGGTGCAATGTATAAGCTTCCTGCGCCACCAATGGTTATAAAGCGTTTTACTCCTGATTTTTTTACGGCTTCTTGGATAGCTTTAGACCCAGCGATAGAATCATTATAAATGTTTGGGTTTGTCCAGCCTGGGTTGTAAGCATTAACAACAATATCATTATCTTCTAAAATTTCGGCTAATGCATCTATGTTAAAGATATCTACTGCAACCCAATTGGCATTTACTTCATTTTTGGGATTTCTTGCAATGGCAGTAATCTGATGGTTTCTGCCTGTTAATTCATTTAAAATTGCTGAGCCTACAAATCCAGTGGCTCCGATAATTGCGATTTTCATAATAATTACATTTAAAAGTAATAAAAAAAGTTACAGTTTAGTTTAAAAAAATAGTCTAAAATTTATTGGAAAAATCTTCCAATGTAATGTCGCTCAATTGTAAGTTGATTGTCTTATTAATATCTTCATATAAGTTTTCTAAATTTTTATTGATTTGCTTTCCAATTGGGCAATCTGGATTGGGTTCATTTTTTGAAAAACCTAATGTTACAGTTTCAAATGTCATTTTGCATATGGCATCTAAAGTGATTTTTGATGAAGATTTTAATAAACGAGTACCTCCATTTTTCCCTTCTTTGCTTTCTACAATATGATTTTTTTTAAGGTTGGCTATTTCTTTCCTTACCAATACAGGATGTACGTTCATACTGCCAGCTATAAAGTCTGATGATAAATACTCATCAGGGAATTTAGAAAGCAATGTTAGAATATGTATTGTGATGGCAAATTTACCTGAAATCATACTGTAATAAAATATATTGCAAATATAGAATTTATATTTGATTTGCAGTTGTTTGTTTTGTTAAATAAATCTTGATGTTTATTGTCTTTTAATTTTTTCCTTTTGTGTTTAGATTTTTTTAGTGGTATTTTTGTCTTCCATTTCATCCGATGAACAACTTTATTCTCATTTTTGTTTTCTTATTTTTAGGTCTTGTTTTGCAAAGTTTAAAGCAAATACCCAAAAATGCGCATAAGATTTTAAACTGGATTGTCGTCTATATTTGCCTTCCTGCATTAGCATTATATTATATTCCGAAAATTAAATGGGACAATCAATTGTTGTTTCCTATTGGGGTGGCTTGGATAGGATTT
>DATEOV010000312.1:0-2102 GCA_035273645.1 Flavobacterium sp.
TTTCTTTTGATTGCAATTGGCAATAAAACGGGTTGCTTTATCTGCCGAATCCGAATAGATTACTCCTCCAAATTGCATCTCGCCTTTGGTTGTTTTAACTACTTTTCTTTGATTGGCAACTATTCCCACGGCCCAACCGTCAATTCTGGCATAGCCCGTAATAAGCGATTGCCCGTATCCTTCTTTGTAAGCTTCAAATTCAGAATTGTCTACCAATCGATTGATAATTTCCATCATGTCATATTGTTCATTTCTGGCTTTTGGCAGAATACCAAAGATTTCTTTTTCGTCCAAAGCAGGTTTTTCTGCTTTGATACGATTGAATCCTGCTTTGTCAAAATCACCAATTTTATCGACAATATT
The DNA here is from genome assembly GCA_035273645.1 of Flavobacterium sp. Taxonomy (GTDB): domain Bacteria; phylum Bacteroidota; class Bacteroidia; order Flavobacteriales; family Flavobacteriaceae; genus Flavobacterium. The sequence continues at coordinate 364 of DATEOV010000312.1, forward strand.
TTTTATTTTGTCCAATGCGTCTTTATCATCTTTTGCCTTGTAATCTGTTACTCCCGAAATCTCACAATGTGTTGTTGCTCCGCCCAAAGTTTCGTTATCTATGCTTTCACCAATGGCTGCTTTGACCAAATAACTTCCGGCCAAGAAAATACTTCCCGTTTTGTCTACAATTAGAGCTTCGTCACTCATAATGGGAAGGTAAGCACCACCTGCAACACAACTACCCATTACAGCTGCAATTTGGGTAATTCCCATGCTGCTCATTATAGCGTTGTTTCTAAAGATGCGTCCAAAATGTTCCTTGTCTGGAAAAATTTCGTCTTGCAATGGTAAATAAACACCAGCACTATCAACCAAATAGATGATAGGGAGACGATTTTCCATTGCAATTTCTTGAGCTCTTAGGTTTTTCTTTGCGGTAATAGGAAACCAGGCACCTGCTTTTACGGTAGCATCATTAGCAACGACGATGCATTGTTTTCCTTTTACGTATCCTATTTTTACAATTACACCTCCAGAAGGGCACCCTCCATGTTCAACGTACATTTTTTTTCCAGCAAAAGCACCAATCTCAATAGATTTTGCATTCTCATCCAATAGGTAATCAATTCGTTCCCGAGCGGTCATTTTGCCTTCGGCGTGAAGTTTTTCGATTCGTTTTTCGCCACCTCCAAGTTTGACTTTGGCAAATTTTTGTCTTAGTTCAGACAATAAAAGTTTATTGTGATCTTCGTTTTTATTGAAGTTTAAATCCATAGGTGTAAAATGTATTTTTTGAAACGAGTGCTAATTTACGAAAACGATTGAAATTTTTCAATTTATATAGATAATTTTCAATTTTTAGCAATTTAATGTTCTTTAAAATAATATAAAAATAAAAACCTCGCTATTTTTTTTAGATAACGAGGTTTTGTAATTAGCTTCAATTTTGAAGTGAGGGATTTAGTTATACATTTTTGTGTAATATTCATCGACCATTCGGGCTGAATCAAAAAATGGTACAATTTGTTTCATACTTGTTTCTACCAAATCCCACCATTCTTCGGGAGTTTCGTAATACAATGGTAATATTTCATCTTCTAGCATTCGATATAAATTATCTAAATCCATTTGGTCTTGCTGATATGTTGGAATGTTGTGATCGACAATCGGTAACACAAATGAATTTTTGGTTTCATTTAAATCTTTGAATTCCCGAACCCATCCGTCATTAGTCGAAAAATTAATGGAACCATTCATTGCAGCGGTCACTCCCGATGTTCCAGAGGCTTCTCGGGTAACTCTCGGATTGTTTAACCAAATGTCGGATCCTTTTTTTAATTGGCGGGATAATTTTAATTCATGACCTATGAGTACCGCCATATTTTTGAATTCTTTACTGATGTGTGAAAGATTGTCAAAATTATGAATAGCTCCATAGTCTGTTGGGTAGGGCTTACCGGCAAATATAATTTGGATAGGTCTTTCGGTATCGTTCATTATCCTTTTGAATTTTTCGAAATCGCGAGTAATCAAATCGGGTCTTTTGTAATCTGCAAAGCGTCTTGCCCATACAATTGTAAGTATTTCGGGATCAAATATTTTTCCAGTTTGATCGGCAACGACTTCAAAAAGTTTGGTTTTAAGTCTCTTTTTTCTATTGATTAATTCTTCTCGGTCTTTACTGGCATGGGCATCGTCCAGCCATGGGTCTACCCAGTATTTTTTGTTTTGGGCATTGGTAATATGTGTAATTGGAC
>DATEOV010000313.1:0-2562 GCA_035273645.1 Flavobacterium sp.
ATATGCTGGTTCAGCACTTAACCAAGCTGAATCATAATACTTAATTCCGGCTGTTGCTGTTAAGTCTGCCGTTTTTAAAGTACCATCAGTGAAAAGCAAGTTAGAAGCGCTAACTGTAGACGGGAAAGTATATGAATACCAATCACCGCAATCTTGCGTCATGGCAACTCCTGGCCAGGTTACTACAGGCGCGGTACCCGTTGTTCCCCAATAATACACTTTTATTGCGGTACCCCATGTTGTTGGCTTTTTAAAATAAACCGTAAACGTTGTTGGTGTACTAAAAGTGTAAGTTTCTGTTTTAACTGCTGATGAAGTACCTGCAGTATTTACAACCATTGCTTTTACCGTTGTATTAGCAGTAATTGACAATGTTTTTGTCCCAACAGCTGATGCTGAAGATGTCGTAGGAGTTGTTCCATCCAATGTATAATAAATCGTTGATGTGGCTACATTGGCAGTCAATACTGGACTTACTGTTGTTCCAGTAGTAAATGCACCTCCAGCAGGCAAAATTGTCAAATCGGGAGCGACAACAGGACATCTATTTGCAGGTTCTCCACCCAACCAAGCTGAATCGTAATATTTAATTCCGGCTGTTGCCGTTAAATCAGCAGTTTTTAAAGTACCATCATCGAAAACTAAGTTAGTAGCGCTAACTGTAGACGGGAAAGTATAGGAATACCAATCACCACAATCTTGGGTCATTGCAACTCCTGGCCATGCAACCACTGGAGCAGTTCCCGTTGTTCCCCAATAATACACTTTTACGGATGAAGCCCATGTTGTTGGTTTTTTGAAATAAACCGTAAATGTTGGAATCGTCGCAAAAGTATAAGTCTCCGTATAAACTGTGGAACTCACATTGGCAGTATTTTTTACAAATGCTTTCAAAGTAGTATTGGCAGCAATCGAAAGTGTCTTTGTTCCAACAGAAGATGCAGAAGATGTCGTAGGAGTTGTACCATCCAATGTGTAATATATTGTAGAAGCTGCATTATTAGCAGTTAATACCGTACTTACGCTTGTTCCCGTTGAAAATGTGCCTCCAGCCTGAGAAATCGTCAAACTTGGAACATCAACGACAGTTCCTTTATCCCAGATTGCAAAACCTGTTCCTGATAATTTTAGAACCCAACCCGTTCCTGACGGCGACCAATTATCAGATCCCAATTTCATAGCCACTTTATCATCAATAATGGCGGCATATAAATTATTTGTTGCAGCAACAATATTTAAATTTGAAGTGCTGCTCAATCCATTATCTTTTCTTATTTTAATCATGCTATCAATTTCATTTTTGATACCCCAATTGAAATAATGTGGCCACCAAACCATTGGTGTGCCAGGATGTGTCAACAAATAAGCGTACCCTTTTAAAACTTGACCTCCAGGGAAAACCCACAAATCTTGTCCATATGGAGCTGGTCCAGTATCATGATTATCCAACATAGTTACAGCGTTAGAAGGCCATACTCCTATTAATCCTGATGCTTTACCTGAACCATCTTTTAAATAACTCAAATTATTATCGTTGAATGCATTTTGTAAAGCACTTTTTGTAGAAAAATCAAAGGCAGTTGACGATGCCGTAGCTGTACCTGCTTTGGTATAATCCATCCATTTTACAATTCTGCTTCTATCTCCTTCCAATAATTCTCCCACCGAAAAATAAGGGTCCGTAGCATCATTATACTCTTTGATGTATTTACCATCAAATCCATGTACAAAATCATAACGCCATCCATCAAAACCAATATCGTTTTTCAACCAATTCATCCAAGTTTTGATTCCTTCTCGAACCAATGCGTTGGAATGGTCCAAATCTCTTCCCGCCGAAAACGAACCTGAAGTACCAGAAGATTTCAATCCCGCTGCTACTGGATCATAGTCAGCATTTCCTGTACCCTTTTGTCCAGAGGCACTAATATTGGAATTACTGCAAATAGACCAAGTTTCAGCAGGTGTGTTCCAAGATGGTGTAGAAAAATCATACCATCCAAGTGTTCCGCCTCGGTGATTAACTACGATATCAGCAATAACTTTGATATTTTTTGAATGCAAATCAGTTATCAAAGACACCAATTGGGCTTGGGTACCTTGTGCATTATTCAAATCATACCATACAGTAGGGATGTATCCCATACCTCCTGTGGATTTACTGGGCGGAGGAAGCCAAATAGCGTCAAAACCTGCTGTTTGCAAAGTGGATGAGTTACTTTTAATAACTTCGTACCATTTAGTCGCCGACACATCCGTAGTCCAGTGAAACCCTTGTATCATTACTTCTTTACCTGTTGCTTTTGTTTGAGAAAAAACATAGGAATTGAAACAACATAACATTACTATAAATAATGTAATTCTATTTTTCATGAAGGTTTAAATTTGATTAATTAGTATTGAACTAGTCTGAAAAAACTAGTGATTTAATTATATAGAAATCAGTTGAAACATTTCTTTTTCAAATGATTAAATAGAAGATTAACGATTTTTGATCCAAGCGATATTGAACTGGAGAAGCAATAAAATTTTATGAGAAAAATTAAACCCCTCTTGCTTTTC
>DATEOV010000314.1:0-3415 GCA_035273645.1 Flavobacterium sp.
CCTAAAGTCGTTCAGGCCACAATGGGCTCTATTGCAAGAGTAAATGTCAATTATATTGACTTAGATACCTTTATAACAAAAACTAAATTACCTGTTTTTGGAACCTTTATGGACAGTGAAAACATTTACAAAACGACTTTGCCTCAAGAGGGCATTATTGTTATGGGAAATGAAGCCAACGGGATTTCTGAAAATATAGAAAAACTGATTACCAAAAGACTTACCATTCCACGTTTTGGAGATCTTCAAATTACCGAAAGTCTAAATGTAGCTACTGCAACAGCCATTATCCTAAGTGAATTCAGGAGACAAAATTAAAAGTAGCTTAATTTTAGTGAAAGGTAAAATTAATCAAAACCCCTCTCGATTTCATAGCCTCAATATTGCCTGTCCATGGACTGTTAGGATCTTTGTCACGAATTAATTCGTCAGAAATTCCAAATTGTCCTCGAATCGATGGAGAAAAGATAAAGTATTCTGAAAAAATATCAATCCCAAAACCCAACTCGTAATTGGTGGTCCAGCTTTTTACTCTAAATCGCTCTTCTAGATTGTCGTCTAAGGAATTTGCATTACTGGACAAATTTAAATTAGCTGATACTCCTCCCAATAAATAGGGACGAACATTTCCAGTTCGAAGAGAAGAAAATTTCAACAATAAAGGAAAATTGATATAAGTACTGTTTATATCTCTGACTGCATCGTTTGGGCTATTAAAACCAACAGTAGGAGGATAATGTAACGTTCTATTGGCGTAATAAAGTCCTGGCTCAAAACGTAAATCCAAATATTCCATCAATCTTACATTGGTCACTAATCCAACATTGAATCCCACCGCATTGTCCGTTTGAATATCTGTTGAATATGCTGGATCCGTTTCCATTCTTTTATAATCAATTTTAAAATCATAAGAGTTAAATCCTAAAAAAAAACCAAAGTAGATTTTTTTCTTTTGCCAGTTTTCTAAGTTTATAATAGGATCCCTACCGAAAATACTTTTTGAATTCTGCGCGTTTCCTTTTATAGCAATAGTCAGTAGAATTAATACAATTATTTTTTTCATAATTATGCTGAATGTTTTCAGTATTATTTTTTAGAAGCCGAGTAAATAGTTGCCACTCCAAAAGTCTGTGGCATAGCCTTTACATTTATAAACCCAGTTTTCCTTAAAATATTGTTTAATGCTTCTCCATAAGGAAAAGAAGCCGCAGATTCGGATAAATAACCATAGGCAACATTGTCCTTTGAAAAAATCTTCCCTATTAATGGTAAAATATTTTTGGTGTAAAAACTATACCCTTGTTTGTAAGGTGTTTTCTCTGGTACAGATGTTTCCAAAATAACAAAAATTCCTCCTGGTTTTAGAACCCTCAAAATTTCAGCCAGCCCTTTTTCAAGGTGTTCAAAATTCCGAACCCCGAATGCCACGGTTATGGCATCAAAAAAATGATCTTCAAAAGGCATGTTTTCGGAATCTCCCAAGACCATTTCAATAGTTTGGGACAGCTTTTTTTCTTCAATTTTTTTCACACCTATCTCTAACATTCCACTTGAAATATCAAGACCTATGATTTTTTTAGCTCGTGTTTGCGCCATCAAAATAGCAAGATCTCCGGTTCCTGTTGCAATATCCAATATTTTTTCAGGATTGGTCTTGGCAACCAGCTGCAATACTTTTTTTCTCCATTTAACATCGATACCAAACGATATAACTCGATTAAGGCTGTCATAGTTCCCTGAAATATTATCAAACATTTTGGCAACTTGTTCTTTTTTACTAAGCGAGGAGTCTTTATAGGGTGTGATTTCTTTTGGCATTTTTTTAGTTTGTACAAATATAAACAAACTGTATAAACTATAAATGTGTTTTTGGTTTTGGTTAAAATTTTATTTGGAAATTCATTTTTTCATTAAATATCAGATTTAAAATAAAAATGAAAATAATTGAAATATCACCAAAAGTGGGTATTGTGGAAACTGTTTTTATTACTGATGTTTGTACTTTAAAATTTAAATATTTTTTTTAAATGATTAGACGGGAATTAATGACCCAAATCAAATGGATGCTTCTTGCGCTATTTATCTCATTTGTTCTTGTATTATTTTTTGAAGGTACCGTCAGCAATGGCAGTATTATTTTAAAAGCGCAAAATACGTTCTTAGGATTAAATTTGTTTTTGGAAATTTTAATTTTCTTTGCCTTTAGTACCTTTGTGGTATTTGGTACTAAAGGCTTTTTTGAGTTGTACTCTCAAAGATTATCAAACTATATTGTCCTCATTTCGGGGATAGTATTGATATTTGTGATTTGTATATTATGTTATCAAATCTTAGTACAAGAATGAGTCATCCCGCTAGTCATTAAAAAAAGCATCCTAAATATTTAGGATGCTTTTTTTAATTTTATTTAAATGTTACCTTAGAATCGAAATAACAAACATTTACACTTTGACGAATGTTTGGTAGGTATAAGCAAATTGATGTTTATCGTCTATAGGATTAAATTCTGATTGAATTTCTTTCCAATCATCGGAATTGATTTCTGGGAAAAAAGCATCTGCATCAAAACTATGATGCACTCTTGTGATTTCAAGCTGGTCTGCAAATGGAAGCCCCAAATTATAAATTTCTCCACCCCCAATAATAAATGAAGTTTCATTTTCTGGGCAAATTGCAATTGCTTTTTCGATACTATCAACTACAATACAACCTTCCGGATTATAGTCTTTATTTCGTGTTATAACAACATGTGTTCTATTAGGAAGTGGCTTTGGAAAACTTTCAAATGTCTTTCTCCCCATTATTATATGATGTCCCGTAGTTAAGGATTTGAATCTTTTAAAATCATTGGGTAGATGCCAAACTAGCTCGTTATTTTTCCCAAGGGCATTATTTTCTGCAACGGCAGCAATCATGATAATCATACTTAACGGTGTTATTTAGAATTAGTTTCTTCAATTTTGGATTTCAATTGGTCTATTTTTTTTTGCTGCAAAGCTACTAGTCGATCAATCTGATCTCTTTCCCAATTTTTATTCATAAAACGATCCGTTATAAATACTTTTATGAAATGCAAAATGAAAAAGAATAACCATAAAGTAATCCCCCAAATACACCAATGTATATTAAATCCCGTATCAAAAAAATAAGCTGCTGTAATCAAGAAAATACTGAACAACATCAAGAAAACAAAATGATAGTATAATCTTTTCTTTTGTTTTATTCGGTTTCTGGCATACTCATATTGTTCGTGTAATTCTTTTTCCATGATTTAAAATTTTGCTCATAAAGGTAAAATTTATTTTCAAAAGTCTCCATTATGATTATTGAATATTTAAAGAGAAAACGTTTTCTTTTTTTTAAATTAAGATTTAAACGATTCAATTTCCTTTTAAAAGTAAAAAAAAGAATACTT
>DATEOV010000315.1:0-2619 GCA_035273645.1 Flavobacterium sp.
TGGAATTACGGCTCCAATGAAAGATTACCAGTTATGCTGACAACATAATAAAAAGCCTGGCGTCGATTTTCGTGTCAACCACGAGATCGAAATTCAATTAAAGAAAAAGAAGAGGAATTATTTTTTTGGCTTGTACGAATATCACGAACCCTCCACCGCTCTTGAACATTACATTTATAATAACCAATTTGACGGTGAATATCTTTTACCGGAATTCAAGCATCTTGATTTTTTGTGGTTAATGAAAGGGGATATTGTTACAGATGAAATGTTGCAGCAACAAACAGAAAACATTCGATCACTTAACGGAGTGCAGTTAGTAATGGAGCTGACAAATGAAAAAATAAAGAATAAGGAACACCTTGTATTTTAAATATGCCGATTAGCCAATGGGATAATTTGATGATAAAATGGCAATGATTGGCACATCGGCATATTATCACATCATCAAATCAATTTTTATGTGGAAAGAAGAAAACAATAAGCTGTACAAGAAGTTTACTTTTAAAAATTTCAGCGAAGCATTTGCATTTATGACACGGGTTGCCATTGAAGCTGAAAAAATGGACCACCATCCAACATGGACAAATACCTGGAATGCGGTAGAGATCTGGCTAAACACTCATAGTGCGGGAAATATGGTAACTGATAAAGACAGGGAATTGGCAAAGAAGATCGATGCCCTGATCGGTTAATAGTATGCATTTACTTATTTTTATAAGTAATGCAGATCACTGACACAATACTCATGGTTCGCCCCGCAGCATTTGGAGCAAACGAAGAAACTGCTGCAACAAATTTTTTTCAATCAACCGATACAAAAACAGATCCCCGATCTGTTCAGCAAGAAGCCCTGAAAGAGTTTGACAATATGGTTGAACTGCTGCGGCAACATGAAATAAATGTGTTGGTCATTGATGATACACAAACTCCCATAAAACCATCAGCAGCTTTCCCCAATAACTGGTTAAGCACTTCACCCGAAGGAATTATTTCTGTTTTTCCAATACATGCACCCAACCGCCGTCCCGAGAAGAGAGATGACATTTTAAAAATGCTTGCTGAAAAGTTTGTTGTAAAAGATTTGCAGGATTGGAGTGAATTTGAAGTAGAAGGAAAATTTTTGGAAGGCACAGGCAGCATGGTGATGGACCACGAGAACAAAGTGATCTATACTTGCTATTCACCAAGAACAGATATTTCGGTGTTGGAGAAATTCGCCAACGCAAACAAGTACAGGGCAATAATCTTTTTTGCAGTAGATAACAACGGACATCCTGTGTATCATACCAATGTTATGATGACACTGGGCGAGAACTTTGCGATCCTTTGCGAAGAAGCAATTGAAGAAGAATGGGAGTTGATAGCTGTAAGACAATTATTGGAAAGCTCCGGCCATGAGGTAATAAGGATCACAAAAGAACAAATGCATTCTTTTGCGGGCAATATGTTACAGGTAAAGAACAGTAAAGGAGAAAAATTTTTATTGATGAGTCAAACTGCTTTTGACTCGTTGACAGAAGAGCAAAAAGAAGAACTGGCTGCAAGAAGTAATTTATTACCCATACCAATCCCTGTAATTGAAAAAACAGAAGGCGGTAGTGTACGATGTATGATAGCGGAGATCTTTTTGGAGAAGAAATGAAACATTACCTAACTGTTCGTGCTCCTCTCGACTTAGCTAGCAAGGGTCTAATATTGTCAATCAATTTGTCCATCTGAATTGGCTCTTTCAAAATGTAACTCAGGAAGAACAACTTTTACTTCAATTTTTTTATTATCATCAGTCCAATAAACAATGAAGTTGACTTTTGCTTCTTTCAATTCAAACCCGCTTTTCTTTATCTCCTCTAATCTTTCAAGGAATTTCTTCGAGAACTTCAAAACCAACTCGCCATTTTCATTTTTGCATCCTTCATCTGAAATAAAAATTTTATCTCCGCTTGTTAATGCGCTTACTCGCTTCTGGATATATACAAAGTAGCCTAAGTACAAATCTTTGTGTGAGAGATGCATTGCCAATCCGCTTGGCGGTTGAAATGTGTTGTTGTTTTCAATTTTTTCTAATTCTTCTGTCTTAAACTTGTCAAGGTAATTTCCGTTCAAATGAATTGTAAGTCTTTGTTTAGCTCTTGTCATAGCAACATACAGTTGTCGCTTCTTTTCATCCTCACTTGCATCAAAGTTTTCAAGCATCAGAAAAACATTGTCAAACTCTTTGCCTTTTGCTTTGTGAATGGTTGAAACAAAAATTGTTTCTCCGTTTGTGCTAATAAAATCCTCCAACCTAGATTCTCGGATAAAAACTTCAAAGTCGGATTTGTATTTCTTTTTAGTGTTTGTTCCTTCAAAATCTTTAATGAGATTGTTACATATTTCAAACTTTGAACTCAGTTTATATTTGTCAATCAGTTTCCTTTTTGCATTTCCCCAAACATCATCACTGATAATGAATATTTCATCATCCAACTTTAATTCATTCAAAAAGAATCGAACCTCTGCAAGATTATACAAATTAAAGCTGTCGTTGGTTTGAATCAACTTTGCTTGCACTCCGTTCTTTGTCAAAAGCCCTGCGACCTGAAAAGCTTCTTCGTTTTTATGTGTTAAGATGCAAGT
>DATEOV010000316.1:0-5024 GCA_035273645.1 Flavobacterium sp.
CAAAGCCATTTGTGCCAAAGACTGATTTCTTTGTTTTGCAATATCATTTAGTTTAATAATTTTCTGAATTCTTTCATTGGAAACCTCATCTTCTTTTAAATGTCCATTTGGATTGTGAGCACGAGAGTTTTCTGGAATTCCTTTAAGGTATTTATCAGTTAAAAGTCCTTGTGCCAAAGGTGAAAAAGCGATACAGCCAACTCCTTTTTCTCCAAGAACATCAAGTAATCCTTCTTCGGGAGTTCTTACAAACATTGAATATTTCACTTGATGAATCAAACAAGGTGTTCCTAATCGTTTCAGAATTTCAGTTGCTTCCCTTGTTTGCTCAGGATTGTAGTTTGAAATTCCGGCATATAAGGCTTTTCCGCTTCGAACAGCATAATCCAATGCCATCATCGTTTCTTCCAAAGGCGTTTCTGGATCAAAACGATGCGAATAGAAAATATCTACATATTCCAAATTCATTCGTTTCAAACTTTGGTCTAAACTCGACAACAAATACTTGCGTGACCCCCAATCACCATAAGGTCCGTCCCACATTGTGTAACCTGCTTTGGTCGTGATCACGATTTCATCCCTAAGGTTTCCTTTAAAATTATTTTTAAGAATGGTCCCAAAATTAGTCTCCGCCGAACCTGGAACTGGACCGTAATTGTTGGCCAAATCGAAATGAGTTATTCCTTTATCAAAAGCTGCTTTGGCAATACTTTCTGCGTTTTCAAAACTATCTACCGAACCGAAGTTGTGCCATAATCCCAAAGAAATTTGTGGCAGTAACAAGCCGCTTTTCCCACATCTGTTGTATTTCATTTATTTTAGATTGAAAGATTAAATAATTGAATGATTGAAAAACTAAAGATAAAAAAAACACATACAATTCATAAATTATATGTGTCAAAAACTATTTTATTTTTAATGACTTATTCCAATTCAAAGCCACTTTCCAAACCTGTGTCCGAGCTTCCTCCAACCCAAATTTTGAAAGCTCCTGACTCAACCAAATAATTCCCGTCATTATCAAAGAAACCCAATTCTTTGTCCGTCAAAGTAAACGTTACGGTTTTGGTTTCACCCTTTTTGAATGAAATCAATTCAAAACCTTTTAATTCTTTTACGGGTCTGGCCAAACTTGCAGCGACATCCTGAATATACAATTGTGCCACTTCTTTACCGTCATAATTACCCGAGTTAGTAATCTCCACAGTAACCACAACCGGCTCCGCTTTTGCGAAAGCGGTTTTATTTAGTTTCAAATTTTTATATTCGAAAGTCGTATAGCTCAACCCAAATCCGAAAGGATACAAAGGTGTTTTCTCCACATCGCTAAAATGCGACCAGAATACATTTTTATCACTATTTACAGGTCTTCCCGTATTATAGTTATTATAGTAAATAGGCACTTGACCAACATTTCTTGGAAACGACATTGGTAATTTCCCACTTGGATTGTAATCTCCATACAACACTTGCGCCACAGCATTACCAGTTTGCGTTCCCAAATGCCAAGCCTCGACAATGGCAGGAATATGTTCTGTTGCCCAAGGCAAGGCTAGCGGTCTTCCGTTGTTTAAAACCAAAACAATATTTGGATTTACTTTATAGATTTCCTCCAATAATTCTTGTTGAACTCCTGGTAAATCAAGATTTGTTCTACTGCGTCCTTCTCCCGTCTGAAAACCGTGTTCTCCCAAAACCATCACTACAACATCAGCATTTGCTGCTACTTTTTTGGCAGCATCAAATCCACTTTTGTCTGTAGTGTTAAAAACCAATTCATCCACAAACGCTGTTTTACCAATAGTCAAATCGGCTCCTTTTTCAAACGTCAATTGATTGTCTTTGTACTGTTGCATTCCTTCCAGAACTGAAACTGCAGTATTGTCATCCGAAGCAATTCTCCAACTTCCCAATGGGCTGTTTTTGTCATTGGCCAAAGCCCCGATCAAGGCAATTTTCTGCCCAGATTTTTTTAACGGAAGTATACCCTCCCCAGCCCTCCCTAAAGGAGAAGGAGCGTTCTTCAGCAACACAATCGATTTTTTGGCCATATCCAAAACACCGTCGTTGTTGGCTTTATTACCTATTGTTGCTTTTTCTCTTTTCTCGTCACAATATTTGTACGGGTCATCAAATAATCCCAATTCAAATTTCACTCGCAATATTCTTCGAACAGCATCGTCAACCAAAGCTTCTTTTACTTTACCTTCTTTTACCAGCTTTACTAATTCCGATACATACAAATGTGATTCCATATCCATATCAGAACCTGCAATAACCGCTTTGGCCGTGGCTTCCGCACCATCTTTGGCAAAACCGTGGGCAATCATTTCTCGTACCGAAGCCCAATCCGAAACCATAAGACCATCAAATTTCCATTTTCCTTTTAAAATATCTCTTTGCAAAAAACTATTTCCGGTTGCAGGAACCCCATTCAAGATGTTGAACGAATTCATCATAGTACGAACACCTGCATCAGTCGCCGCTTTAAACGGAGGCAAAACCGTGTTGTACAATTTTGAATTACTAATATCCACCGTATTATAATCCCTTCCAGATTCTGCAAAACCGTATGCTGCAAAATGTTTGGCGCAAGCCGCAATCGTATTTACTTTTTGCAAATCGGCTCTCGTGTCCCCTTGAAAACCCGTAATTCGAGCAATGGCAATTTTGCTTCCCAAATAAGGATCTTCTCCCGCACCTTCCATCACACGTCCCCAACGCGCATCCTGCGAAATATCAACATTCGGTCCAAAAGTCCAGTTAATTCCAGATGCCGAAGCCTCGTCTGCCGCAATCTGAGCCGATTTTTTAATCGCTTCCATATCCCAGCTCGCTGCTTCTGCTAGCGGAATTGGACTCAACGTTTTGTAACCGTGAATTACATCAAAACCAATAATCAACGGAATTCCCAATCGGGTTTCCTCAACGGCAATTTTCTGAACCGCTCTTACCTCTTTCACCCCGCGAACCGATAACATCGAACCTACCCAACCATCACGCAAATGTTTGTATTTCAACTCGGCATTTCCTCCTTTTTGAGCGGGCCCAGTTACTTCCCAAAAACCATTATATTGATTCATTTGCCCGACTTTCTCTTCCAGCGTCATTTGTTTCATCAACAAATAGATACGTTCTTCAGTCGGTTTTGTTTTGTCTAAATGTGGTAATTTTTGTGCAATCATATTTCCTGTGCTAATCAGGGCAAAAATCCCTGCAATAATTAATGTATTCTTTTTCATAATTTGTAATTTCTTTTTGGGCGTGCCTCTTGTCCTGAAGAAAAATCAGGACAAGAGTCGGGCTATACGGCTTTATCTCTCCTCTCGTCCCAAAAGACGAGATACGAGGATACCGCCTACTATCCCTCACGCAATTCAGAGTAAACGACAACATTTTATCTTTAAACGAAAAATCAAATCATCTCTATATTACTATTCCGAGATAAAAGACGAAGCTGGTAAATTAGCTTTATTAAAAAGAGTCGACTGATCTGTATTCTTCCAAGCATAACGCACTTTTACAGGCAATTTCACCATATCCGATTGTAACACTATTGCATTGTTTTTGATGACAGCAGTCGCTTTATAAAACATATTGTCAGATCCTGCAACTTCAAACAAATCAGCTTTCTTGTCTTTAAAATACAATCCCTCTGCATAATCAAAAATCACTGCCACTTTATTTTTCTCGATTTTAATTCCTTTATAAAGCGGTCCGTTTACCAACGCCATATTTGTTTTATAGGTATTCGCCAAAGCCAAATTTGCCAAACGAATTCCAACCGATTTTTTATCTTTTGGATGGATTTCTTCAACAGGCGAAATATCGCTGGTCATTGCCATTCCAGTGTTTTGAACTTCCTTCAGTACTTTTCGTTGTGCATCACGAATAATGGCTCCTCCAAAATGGTCTTCCCCATATTTGTAAGGCGCAATCTGAACATAATAAAATGGGAAATCATACTTCCATAATTGTCTCCACGAAGTGATCAAAGCCGAAAGGGTTTTATCATAAACTGTTGACCCCACATTGCTTTCCCCTTGATACCATAATACTCCGGCAATTTTAAATTTAGTCAAAGGAAAAATCATTGCATTAAAAGCACGAGCTGGTTGGTTTGGGCCATAGATTTCTTCTTTCCTCGTTTTCGCCGATTCCAATAAAACAGCTTCGTTTTGAATCACTTCTTCTGGCATCCAAATCTCAGCCGGTGTTCCGCCCCAATTAGACGAAATCAAACCGATAGGTACATTTTTCAATTCTTCCTGCAAACGTTTTCCAAAGAAATAACCAACCGCACTGAAATATTTCATCGTTTCGGGTGTGCATTCTGTCCAGTTTCCAGAAAGATTATTTTGAGGAGTAGTAGCAGTTAATTTCGGCACCAAAAACAATCGGATATTAGGGTTTGTTGCATTTTTGAATTCCTGATCTCCATTGTCAATTCCCCAACTGGCATTCATTTCCATATTAGATTGCCCGGAACAAATCCAAACCTCACCTATCAAAATGTTTTTCAACACAATTTCATTATACCCTTTTATAGAAATAGTATAAGGACCTCCTTCTTTTGGTGTTGGAATAGCAATTTCCCATTTCGCCTGATTGCTGGCTTTGACTTTATAAGTTTCTTTACTCCAACTTGGAGCAATCACAACTTCTTCCTGTGAATTCGCCCAACCCCAAATGGTAACTTCGGTATTTCGTTGCAAAACCATATTATCCGAAAACACGTTCGGCAGCGTAACATTTGCGAAAGCGGTATTCGAAAGCATTAGGAAAAGAACAAATGCTATTATATTATTTTTCATTTAATATTTTTTTAAAGAAAGGAATTAACTGCTGTGCCATCACTTTATCATCAGCAATATCGGGATGATAGCCACAGCCTTTTGGACTCATTGGTTTGAATTCGAACAACGCAATTGGTTTATGAGCTTTATCACTTTCAAAAGTATGAATCACTTTTTTCAGGCATTTTACCAAGGTTTCATTTCTTTGTCCAGAAACCATCGGACTGT
>DATEOV010000317.1:0-3047 GCA_035273645.1 Flavobacterium sp.
TATATACGTGCCCTTCTTCAATTAGCTCTTTCATAAAACGGAAAAAGAATGTTAAAATCAAAGTAGAAATGTGACTACCATCGACATCGGCATCACACATGATGATTACTTTATGATATCTTAATTTCGAAATATTCAAAGCTTTACTATCCTCTTCGGTACCAACAGTTACTCCAAGTGCCGTAAAAATATTTCTAATCTCTTCATTTTCAAATACTTTATGATGCATTGCTTTTTCTACATTCAGAATCTTACCTCTTAAAGGTAAAATTGCCTGAAAAGCACGGTCACGACCTTGTTTTGCCGTTCCCCCTGCCGAATCTCCCTCGACAAGATATACTTCACATTTTGCTGGATCTTGCTCAGAACAATCCGATAATTTTCCTGGTAATCCACCGCCACCCATAACGGTTTTACGTTGTACCATTTCACGCGCTTTTTTGGCTGCATGACGTGCTTGGGCAGCAAGTATCACTTTTTGAACAATAATTCTAGCATCATTTGGATTTTCTTCCAAATAATTCTCAATCATTTCGCTCACTGCTTGACTTACCGGAGAAACTACTTCACGATTTCCAAGCTTAGTTTTGGTTTGCCCCTCAAATTGAGGCTCAGCCACTTTTACCGAAATAATAGCCGTAAGACCTTCACGGAAATCATCTCCAGCAATATCAAACTTCAATTTATCCAACATTCCAGAAGCATCAGCATATTTTTTCAATGATCTTGTAAGACCAGTTCTAAAACCTTGCAGGTGCGTCCCTCCTTCGTGTGTATTAATATTATTTACATAAGAAAAAATGTTCTCAGAGTAACTTGTGTTATAAATCAAGGCTACCTCAACCGGAATTTCTCCTTTTTCGTTATCCATAGAAATTACGTGCGCAATAATCGGCTCACGATTTCCATCTAAATATCTAATATATTCTTTTAGTCCTTCAGAAGAATGAAAAATTTCTGAAACAAAATTCCCGTCTTTATCAAGTTCTCTTTTGTCTGTAAAAGTAATCGTGATTCCTTTGTTCAAAAAGGATAACTCACGCATACGAGCAGATAAAGTATCATAAGAATATTCAATTGTTTGGGTAAAAATAGAAGGATCTGGATAAAAAGTAACAATCGTACCTCTTTTAGTAGTTTCTCCTATTTGCTTTACTGGATAAAGCGCTTTTCCTTTTTCGTATTCCTGCTCATACACTTTTCCATCACTGCTATGAACCGTTGCTCTTAAATGATTTGACAATGCATTTACAACAGATACCCCAACACCGTGAAGACCTCCAGAAACTTTATAAGAATCTTTATCGAATTTACCTCCAGCACCAATTTTGGTCATTACAACCTCTAATGCAGAAACACCTTCTTTTTTGTGAATACCAACTGGAATTCCACGTCCGTTGTCTTCAACAGAAATTGAACCATCTTCATTGATATCAACTCGTATCGTATCACAATGGCCACCCATTGCCTCATCGATAGAGTTATCTACTACTTCATAAACTAAATGATGTAACCCTCTTACACCTACATCTCCAATGTACATCGATGGACGCATTCTCACGTGCTCCATTCCTTCTAAAGCTTGGATACTGTCTGCTGAATAATTGTCCTTCTTGATTTCTTCGCTCATATAATTTAATCTAAAAAAAATGTGTTTTTCGTCTAACAAGCAAATATATAAAAATGCAATCTATATAAGTGTTTTATTCCAATTATAAGAGGCTAAGTTATTAACAAAAGATGTCAATTTCAATGATATAAATCAGTTTCAATGCAATAATCAAAAATTTAGTTTCAATATCAATAACAATGGCAAAAAATCAATTGTAACAACAAGTAAAAATAGAAAAGGGCAAATAGTACTGAATGCCCAATAAATTGCATTCAAAAGGATTTAAAGCGAAAAATTAGGCCTTTTAATCAACAACGTTCCCGCCATCATTCCTAAACTTGCGAGTCTCGTCCCAAAAGACGAGACTCGCAAGGTTTATCCCTTCTGTCGGGGCTAAAAAGCCAAAATTAGGAGTATCCGGAAGCAATTAGTAATCATCTTTCAGGATAAGCAATCACATTACAATTAAAAAAACAACATAAAACACAAATTTCCAAAACAAACATTTAAAATGCTGTTTTGGAAATTTGAAAAATTAAATAATTTCAATTATTTTTTAATTGAAATTGATATTGAATAAAATCTAATTCTTAATTATTCTCACATTCATTTCTTCTACCTTTTTATCAGACAAAAGAGATGGCGCACCAAATAATAAATCTTCGCTGGTTCCTGTTTTTGGAAAAGCCATTACCTCTCTAATAGATGCTTTTTTCTCCAAAATCATCATCAAACGGTCAATTCCCCAAGCAATTCCTCCGTGTGGCGGTGCACCGTATTGAAAAGCTTTATGCATCGTTCCAACACTTTTTATCATTTCTTCTCTATTGTAACCCATATTTCTATAAGTTGCTTCCAGAATTTCAGATTTATGCGCACGAACAGATCCTCCTCCAATTTCGTAACCGTTTAAGATTATATCGTATTGTTGTGCGATGATAGTTCCAATTTCATCATCATCCCCTTTCATATGCTTTTCTAAATCGTAAATCGCAGGCATTGAGAACGGATTATGCGTAAATGTCCATCTTCCTTCATCTGTTCTTTCAAACATTGGGAAATCAACAACCCAAGCCGGACATAATTCCTTCGGATTAATCAAGTTTAACATTTTGCCCATTTCTTGACGAACAGCGTCCAAAGCTTTATTAGCAGTAGCATAATCTGCCGCTGAGAAGAATACGATATCTCCCACTTGCGCATCAGTTGCTTTTATAATTCCCGCTGCAATGTCTTCGCCTAAAAACTTAATAATTGGCGATTGCAGTTCATCTTCATTTACAATAATATAAGCCAATCCGCCTAGACCGTGCTGTTGCGCAATAGCCGTAAGGTTTTCGATTTGTCCTTTAGACATACGCTTGTTCCCCTGTTCTTTAGCCGAAACCTTGATACATTTTACAATTCCGCCATCTTCAATAGGCTTGCTAAATAC
>DATEOV010000318.1:0-4148 GCA_035273645.1 Flavobacterium sp.
TAGAAATTCATTGATCATGAGTAATAATGCCGCTGGTTTTTTACATTTCACATTGAACACAAGACAACCTGTAGAAACATTTATTGGAAGTTTTGAAGGTCAAATCATATCTGGTAAATTAGAAGGTTCGGGTTTAAGAAACCCAAAATCACAATTTATAATTGATGGCGTGGATTATGAACTGCCAAAAAGTGACGATTGGAGATATATCAACGGACTTTCTATAAACTATCATCCCAAGTGGATTCCTGGTCTATTTCTGGGATTGAACCGCACAATACAAGTTTATCATGATGACCTAGGGCATGGTTTTTCAGATTATATGCCAATATTTGCTCCTTTCCAGAAAAAAAAGCTAGATGGGGAAGATTCTAAAAAAAGAGATCAATTAGCTTCACTCTTTTTTAGATGGGCAATGAAAGAATCCAAATTTGAATTTTATGGAGAAACTGGTTGGAATGATCATTCACAAGACGTAAGTGATTTATTTCATTCCCCAGAGCATTCCAGAGCTTATCTATTTGGTTTCAATAAACTTTTTATGCTAAACAAAGTCAAAAACAAATACCTAAAAGTAAGTTTTGAAACCACACATTTAGAACAGACTGCAGACCGAATTGTAAGACCCGCAGGTGCTTGGTATCTTCATGGTTTAATTTTACACGGATACACCAATAAAGGAGAAGTTCTTGGAGCAGGCATTGGTCCAGGAAGTAACTTACAAACTTTAGATTTTAGTCTATGGCAAAAAGACAAAGTGTGGGGAGCTCAA
The DNA here is from genome assembly GCA_035273645.1 of Flavobacterium sp. Taxonomy (GTDB): domain Bacteria; phylum Bacteroidota; class Bacteroidia; order Flavobacteriales; family Flavobacteriaceae; genus Flavobacterium. The sequence continues at coordinate 773 of DATEOV010000318.1, forward strand.
ATAGAAAGATATGCACATAATATGGACTTCTTTTATGATGCTTATAAAGACTATAAAAACAAATGGGTTGATTTGATGTTTAATGTATATGCATATCAAAAATTTGGCAATCTAGACATTCAAGCTAAATTAAATACATCAGTAAGCAATAACTACCAATATCAATATGAGAATAGAGAAATAAATATGCAATTCCAAGTTTCGCTCCAATATCATTTATAAAAGTTTTTTTTAGCATACATATTTTTCTAAATTAAATAAAATTTAAGATAGTGCCTTTCAATTTCCAACACTAGATAATATGAAAACATCTGTTGCAATGTGCACCTATAATGGTGAGAAACACATTAAAAAACAACTTGATAGCATCTTAAACCAATCATTAGCTATTGATGAAATTATTATTTGTGATGACGGATCAAATGATAAAACAATTGAAATTATAATACAATTTCAGCTAGAACACCCAAATAAAATTTCTTTACATAGAAATCCAATCAATTTAAAAAGCAATAAAAATTTCGAAAAAGCCATTTCTCTCTGTAGTGGTGATTATATTTTTTTAAGTGATCAAGATGACATTTGGAAAAAGAATAAAGTTGAAAAAATAATTCAGTATTTTTTAAAAAATGAATCAGCTGAAGCTGTCTTTTCAAATGCAGGATTAATTAATGAAGATAATAAAAAATTTACGAATATCAGTCTCTGGGATTCTAAAGGTTTTATGGAAAACCAATTAAGCAAGCCTATTGATTTATTCGAGCATATTAAATTTAAATCTAATACGGTAACAGGAGCAACGCTTTGTATAAAACAAGAAATAAAGAGTTTAATTTTACCAATACCGGATATCCCAAAATTTTATCATGATGAATGGATAGCTATAATTATTGCTTCAAGAAGAAAATTAGAATATCTAAGTGATGAATTAATATCCTATAGAATACATAGCGGACAACAGATTGGAGCCAAAGGTAATTTAAATAAAAGCAGATTAAAGAATCATCTAGCAATGGCCAATTATATTTTAGATCATACTACTCCTAAAAGTTACCAAGATTATACACGATTAACTAGAATATATTATCGTAATTATTTAAAATTTAAAAAGGTTTCCGAAAACACAAAAGATGACACTCCCATCAATTTTAAAGAAATAGCAGAAACCAATTTAGACTTATTCAAAAAATATAATGAATCTCTAAAAAAAGCCAATCCTATTTTCTATTTTTTCAGAACTTTAACCGACAAAATAAGAGGAAAAAGACAATTGTAATAAAATCACATAAATAATTATTATGCTGGATAATCAAAATTATTATATAAAAGGGGATTTTATAAAACGAGGACACTCCAAACAAACATTGTTAAAGAATGATATAATTAATCACATATTTTATTTTTTCATATCCCTTTTCATTCCTCTTCTAATTTTTGGAAATAGATTATTCAACAGAAACACTAAAAGCTATAAACATAAAGTATGCCTATGTGGCATATTTAAAAATGAAGCAAAATTCCTTGATGAATGGATTCAGTTTCATCTTGTAATTGGCATTGACCATTTCTATTTATACAATAACAATTCAGATGATAACTATGCGGAAATACTGAAGCCTTACATAGAAAAGGGAATTGTTGATTTGATTGACTGGCCTTTCAGTCATTCTCAAATGGATGCTTATAAAGATTGCTATGACAAACACAGAAATGACACGAATTGGTTGACATTTATTGATGTTGATGAATTTATATGTCCTATATCCACAAATAACCTTAAATCATGGTTAGAATCTTATAAAAATTATCCTGGTGTTGCCGTTTATTGGAAACAATTTGGATCAAACGGAAAGTTAATTCATGACAATAATAAATTGGTAATTCAACAATATACCCAATGTTGGCCAAAGCCCAGTACCTATACAAAAATGTTTTGCAATATGGATTTTCCAATTGTAAAATTTAAGAACATGCATATTCTTAAATCAAAAATATGTGGAATAAAGATACCTCCTATTAACCAGTTTAAAAAAATCATCGCTTTAGGAATACATCGTAGTTCTAGGTTTCGTAGTTCATCTATCCAAATAAATCATTATTGGGGAAAGGCTCATGATACTTTTGTTGAAAATAAGATAAACAGAACTGATGCATATTATGAAAACAGTATTGAAATGGGGCAACTACGCAAAAGTCTATTGAAATCACATGAAGCAATGTGTACTGATCGGGACTATACAATTCAACGTTTTTTATTATTCACAAAATTAAGAAACAAACCGTAATTGATATCCATTGGTTGAAAACTAGGAATTGGTGTTTCAAATAATTCAACCAAATCAAAATCCTAAAACCCTATTTTTACCAGAAACCCCCGTTTTAATAACTTCAAATAAATATCTTTGCAACTTATTAAAAACAAAATGGATATCAATCAAGAAATACTCAACGCATTCGAAGTCATAAAAGAAGGTGGAATCATACTCTACCCTACTGACACCGTTTGGGGAATAGGATGTGACGCAACCAATCCAGAGGCCGTTGCCAAAATATACAAACTCAAACAACGAGCTGAGACACAAAGTATGATTTGCCTAATGAATGGCGAAAAAATGATCTACAATGTTTTCAAAGAAGTCCCTGAAGTAGCTTGGCAAATAATGGATTTATCCGAAAACCCAACGACATTAATCCTTGACAAACCTCGAAATGTAGCTCCAAACATTATCGCACCCGATAATACTTTAGGTATTCGCATCGTCAAAGAGCCATTTTGCTTTAAATTAATGGAGCGTATGAAGAAACCATTGGTATCTACTTCGGCTAATATTTCTGGTCAGCCGACACCAAAAAGTTTCAAAGAAATTAGTCCCGAAATTATAAAAGGCGTTGACTATGTTGTAAATTTGCACCACGATAAAATTGCAGGAAAACCTTCTACAATCATTAAATTAACTAATGATTCACAGGTGAAAGTGATTCGTAAATAGTTTGCAGTATTCAGTTTTCAGTTTTCAGTTATACAACTTTAAACTTTAAACTCTAAACAAAAAAAATGAACTACAAAGAAGCCTTAAATAACAAAATATTCGAAGTCATTTCGCAAGCATCCCAAGAACTTAATGTCGAAAGTTATGTGATTGGAGGTTTTGTACGAGACTTACTTTTAAAACGAGACTCAAAAAAAGACATTGATGTTGTCGCTGTTGGTAGCGGAATCGAATTGGCCTTAAAAGTGTCTGATTTGCTTCCCAAAAAACCAAAAGTTCAGGTTTTCAAGACATATGGAACTGCCATGTTGCGTTTTGAAGATACCGAAATTGAATTTGTCGGCGCGCGAAAAGAATCCTATAATCTTGACAGCAGAAATCCAATT
>DATEOV010000319.1:0-7688 GCA_035273645.1 Flavobacterium sp.
TAGTTCCTAAGATTTTAACTCCGTATTTCGATAATTTTTCAGCTAGTTTCAAAGCCGTTTGTCCACCTAACTGAACAATAACTCCTTCTGGTTTTTCGTGTTGGATAATATCATAAATATGTTCCCAGAATACAGGTTCGAAATATAATTTATCGGCTGTGTCAAAATCAGTCGAAACTGTTTCTGGATTACAGTTGATCATTATGGTTTCATAACCACATTCTTTGGCTGCCAAAACTCCATGAACACAAGAGTAATCAAACTCGATTCCTTGTCCAATTCTGTTTGGTCCAGACCCTAAAACTATAATTTTCTTTTTATCAGTTACTATACTCTCATTGTCAACATAACGTTCTCCGTTAGCTTTTTCAATTTCAGCCTCAAAAGTAGAGTAATAATAAGGTGTTTTTGCTTTAAACTCAGCAGCACAAGTATCAACCAATTTGAATACACGGTTAATATCCATTGTCATACGCAAAGTATGTACTTCACTTTCCAGACAATTCATCATGTGTGCAATTTGTCTGTCAGCAAAACCTTTTTGCTTTGCTTCTAGCAATAACTCTTTTGGAATGCTAGAGATTTTATAATTCGAAATTTCTTTTTCTAAAGTATAAAGCTCTTCGTATTGCTTCAAGAACCACATATCGATTTTAGTGATTTCATGAATACGACTCAATGGAATTCCCATTGCAATAGCATCATAAATTACGAAAACACGATCCCAACTTGCAAAAGTTAGTTTCTCGATAATTTGCTCGTAGTTCGTATATCCTTTTCCGTCGGCACCTAAACCATTTCTTTTGATTTCCAATGATTGGGTTGCTTTATGCAAGGCTTCTTGGAACGAACGTCCAATTCCCATTACCTCTCCTACCGATTTCATTTGAAGTCCCAAAGTTCTGTCAGCACCTTCAAATTTATCAAAGTTCCAACGCGGTATTTTTACAATCACATAATCCAAAGTCGGCTCGAATAAAGCTGAAGTAGATTTTGTAATTTGATTTTGCAATTCATCCAAATTGTATCCTAAAGCCAGTTTAGAAGCAATTTTTGCAATTGGGTACCCAGTCGCTTTTGATGCCAAAGCAGAAGAACGAGATACACGAGGATTGATCTCAATCGCAACGATATCTTCTTTTTCATCTGGCGAAACAGCAAACTGCACGTTACAACCTCCTGCGAAGTTTCCGATACTACGCATCATTAAGATAGCGTAATCACGCAATTTTTGGAATGTTGTATCCGACAAAGTCATTGCTGGTGCAACAGTAATTGAATCTCCAGTATGGATTCCCATTGGATCCATATTTTCGATAGAACAGATAATCACAACATTGTCGTTTTTATCTCTCAACAACTCCAATTCATATTCTTTCCATCCTATCAAAGCTTTGTCAATCAAAACTTCGTGAATAGGAGACATTTCTAATCCGTAAGTAAGTTTTTCGTCAAATTCTTCTTTAGTATGTACAAATGCTGCTCCTGTTCCTCCAAGTGTAAAAGAAGGACGAATTACTAATGGAAAACCAAATTCCTGTGCAATTTCTTTTCCTTCTAAGAAAGAAGTAGCAGTTTTTGCTGGTGCAGTAGGAACATTTATTTTTTGAAGCAATTGTTTGAACTGCTCTCTGTCTTCAGTAATATTGATGGCATTTACATCTACACCAATCATTCGTACTCCAAAATCTTGCCAAATTCCTTTCTCGTCAGCTTCCAAACATAAATTCAAAGCAGTCTGTCCTCCCATAGTTGGAAGTACCGCATCAATCTGCGGGTGCGCTTTAAGGATCTCAATAATAGACTTTGTCGTTAACGGTTTCAAATAAACATGATCCGCCATAGATGGGTCGGTCATAATTGTTGCAGGATTGGAATTGATTAAGATTACTTCAATCCCTTCTTCACGAATGGAACGGGCTGACTGTGAACCTGCATAATCAAATTCACATGCTTGACCAATAACTATCGGACCTGAACCTATTATTAAAACTGATTTTATAGATGTATCTTTTGGCATTTTATTATGTATTGTAGTTGTTGTTTTTTTATCACGTAAAATTTGAAATTTGTTAGAAAAACATGAATTTCAAACTTATTAAAGCAGTACCGCTTGGGTATAAAAAAAGGCGATACTAAAAAAAGTAACGCCTTATAGATGTTTATTCAAACATTATTTTTTGTGTCTAGGTTCGCTAGATACAGTCAATTTATGTCTTCCTTTAGCTCTTCTACGCGCTAGAACTTTTCTTCCATTAGCAGAAGCCATTCTATCCATAAATCCGTGTTTATTTCTTCTTTTTCTTTTCGATGGTTGAAACGTTCTTTTGCTCATTGCTTTGTATATTTAAAATCTTAATTAAGTGTCTATTTATTTTTGAATAACCATTATTCTAAAACCGAGTGCAAATATACAAAGACTTTTTTTTCTGGCAAGTAGTTTTTAAAAAATATTTTTAAATCCTTTTACTATCTTTGTAACCATAAATCTTTATACATTATGTTTCATAAAAATATCAAACTTATTCTCGCTGGACTTATTATAATCACTAGCATTTGGCAATTTACAGAAAGCAATATTGGAAACGGAATTTTCCTTATTTTATTGTCTGGGATTCCAATTTTTTTATATTTCAAAAACGAATTTATACTACTTGCCTTTTTAAAACTAAGAAAACAAGACTTCGAAGGAGCCAAAAAATGGTTAGCTTACATCAAAAATCCCGAAACTGCTTTAGTTAGAAAACAACAAGGATATTTCAATTACTTACACGGGATCATGCTTTCGCAAACAAATATCAATCAAGCTGAAAAATATTTCAAAAAAGCAATCGAACTAGGTCTATCAATGGATATGGATTTGGCAGTTGCCAAATTAAACTTAGCCGGTGTCGCAATGACCCGCAGAAGAAAACTAGAGGCTACTACTTTATTAAACGAAGCTAAAAAGCTAGACAAGCAAAACATGCTCAAGGATCAGATTGTCATGATGAAAGAGCAAATGAAAAAAATATAAACATTAAGCTTAAATTACTTATTATTACAACATTACAAAAAGTCATCCTTCTTTTAGGATGACTTTTTTTACATTACAAGTATTACATCGGATTAATACGTTATTCAACGTTATTTTTATATTATTAAACACAAAGAAGATACTTTTGCCAATTGTTTTTATACCTAAATGATTTATGCGAAGTTTTTTACTTACAGTAATTTTATCTTTATCGTTCACATCTTCATATTGTCAAGACACAATTACTTACCTATCTGACGCTATAAAAGAAAACATAAATCCTTATAAAAAAGCAAGCAATAACGCTTACGAAAAAAGAAACATTGAGGAAGGCAAAAATCTTTTTGATTCTTTAGTAAAAAACAAACTCATTGGAACAAAATTCGATGATTTCAGTTTGAAAGTTTACAAAGAAAAAAATGTAAAAATAAACCGAATCTCCAAACCAATTTTCATCATCACATACGCTTCATGGTGTGTAATCCCAAAAGGTGAAATTCCAGCTTTGAACATATTGGCTAAAGAACATCGCGACGACATGCAAATTATTGTAGTGTTTTGGGATAAAAAAAGTGATTTAAAAAATATCGCTTATAAATTTAATGACAATATTAAAGTATGTTACGCCAATGAATATTATTCAAAAGACTCCCATATTGTAGCTACCATCAAACATACTTTAGGTTTCCCTACTTCAATTTTTATTGACGAAAATAAAAACGTTGTAAACATCAAACATTTTGAGAGTAAGACAAAAATAAAAACTCCAATCAAAGAAGCCATCATCACGAGTTACAATTACTTCAGCAAAGACATTAATGAAAATCTCATGAAAGCTTTAACCACTACAAAAAGCTTCACCATTAATTAATAGTTTTCTACTTTTCCTTAATAAATCAAAAAAGTAATATCATTTTACTACAAGTCTTGACCATCTTTATATTGGTCTAGAATAATTTTAGGCAAATTTTCGTTTAACCATTTGCATTTCATCAAAATCATTACATGAGTACCTCCTTTAACGGCAATACAATTAGAAATCTTTTTAATTGGAAAAACGTCGTCTGCATCACCATGAATATGTATTACATCATGATCAACAACAGTCCTATCCCACAAAACAACTTGTTCAATAGCCCAATCTAAATATCGTTTATCTCGTACCGAAAGAAATTTTTCATACAATTTAAGCCTTTCATTTACTTTTTTACCAAAAGAAAATTTAGCCAAGCTTTCAATATTTTGAACCAAACTTATTGGAATTAATTTGTAAGCTTTCGTGCTTTTTGCAATCACCATTCTTTTAGGAAACTCCAAATTACTTTTTACACTGGAAACAATTATAACTTTACGTACTGCAATAAAACGAGCCATTTCCTGAACCAAAATACCACCAAAAGAAACTCCTATCAAAACTGGATTTTCATGTTTAATCTTTCCTGTCATGCGTTTAGCATAATCTTGCAAAGATTCTTTCTCTAATGGAATCTCCCATTCTAAAAAAAACATTTCAAATTCTGACTCAGGAAGTTTAATTCTTTCGAAAATGGCAACACTAGCCGCCAAACCTGGCATAAAATAAACCGGAATTTTATTCATAACTATTTTTACATTAATACGTATTCATTACACCACTTTTTAAAATTAATACTTTATTCTCATTTACGGACTACTTGCGTTTATATTTCAAAAAATATAATTTTCAAAACAAAATCCCAAAAAAAACAGTCCTTCCTTACAAACACAAGATTTAAAAAATAGTTTTATAAGTTAATCATAAAAACATTTTTTTACTGATTATCAAATAATTACCTTTGCACACTGAACACAAATTAGTCATCCTTTGTATCAATAAAACAAACATGGAAACCATTCTAAAATTAGAAATTAAAGACAATGCTTTTGCCCGACAATTTGAAACAAAAGTAGAAACTGGAATAGTTTCTGTTGAATATTCTTTTCAGGAGAAAAAAATATTTTTAACCAAGATCAACACCCCTGAAGGCTACAATGACGAAGAGTTTATTTCTAATTTTTTAAAGAACATCATGGAAACTGCTATTGAAAAAAAATTAAAAGTAGTACCCATACTTCCTAAAATTGTTACTTTCTTTAAAAAAAATCCAATCTACAAAGAGTTGCTTCCACCAGGAATACGACTATAAAAAGATTCATTTAAAACAAAAAAGCAGGAGAAATTAAACTCCTGCTTTTTTTGTTTTGAAAATAAATTTCAAAATTATTTTTCAATTTCTTTCATACTATCCATTTTCTTGTGAGCCAAGAAACCGGTTATATCTTCAAAATGCTCAACAACACGTTTATTACCAAATTCGAAAACTTTTGTTGCCAATCCGTCAAGGAAATCACGATCGTGAGAAACCAGAATTAAAGTTCCGTCAAAATCACGTAAAGCATCCTTGATAATATCTTTGGTTTTCATATCCAAGTGATTCGAAGGCTCATCCAGAATCAATAAATTTACTGGCTCGAGTAACAATTTAATCATTGCCAAACGTGTTTTTTCTCCTCCAGAAAGCACCTTAACTTTCTTAGTGATATCATCACCATGAAACATAAAAGCTCCAAGTATATTTTTTATCTGCGTTCTTACATCACCAACAGCAATATCATCTATGGTTTCAAAAATAGTGGCATTTTCATCCAATAAGGCTGCTTGATTTTGGGCAAAATATCCAATTTGGGAATTATGACCAATTTCAACAGAACCGCTATCAGGACCAAACTCTTTCATTATAGCTTTGATCATTGTTGATTTTCCTTCTCCATTTTTTCCTACAAAAGCAACTTTTTGCCCTCTTTCTATAACAATATTAGCGTCTTTGAAAACCACATGATCTCCATACGATTTAGACATCTCTTTTACAATAACAGGATATTGTCCCGAACGAGCTGCAGGCGGGAATTTTAATTTCAATGCCGAAGTATCCACTTCATCAACTTGCACAATAACTAGTTTTTCTAACATTTTCACTCTTGACTGAACTGCATCAGTTTTAGAAAATGTCCCTTTAAAACGGTCGATAAAAGTTCTATTATCAGCAATCATTCTTTGTTGCTCATCATAGGCTTTTTGCTGATGCAAACGACGGTCTTTTCTCAACTCCAAGTAATGAGTATATTTTGCTTTGTAATCATAAATACGCCCCATTGTCACCTCAATGGTACGATTGGTAATATTATCCACAAAAGCTCTATCGTGTGAGATTACCACAACAGCTTTAGCAGAATTAATCAAGAAATCTTCTAACCATTGAATACTTTCGATATCCATGTGATTGGTAGGCTCATCCAGTAAAATCAAATCTGGTTTTTTCAAAAGGATTTTAGCCAATTCAATTCGCATTCTCCAACCTCCAGAAAATTCAGAAGTCTGACGAGTAAAATCTTCACGAACAAAACCAAGACCAATTAAAATTTTCTCTACTTCAGCTTCATAATTCACCTCTTCAATGGCATAATATTTTTCGCTTAAATCAGAAACTCTTTCGATCAATTTCATATACCCATCACTTTCATAATCGGTACGGATAGTTAATTGCTCATTAATTTCATCAATTTCGGATTTCATATTAAAGATTTCACCAAAAGCTTTTGAAGCCTCTTCCATCACCGTAGCGCCATCTGTAGTCAACAAATGCTGTGGTAAATAAGCAACAACAGCTTCTTTCGGCACAGAAACATTTCCAGTGGAAGGTTTACCTTGCCCAGCAATAATCTTTAAAAGTGTTGATTTACCAGCACCATTTTTACCCATAAGGGCAATTTTATCATTTTCATTTATTGCAAAAGAAACATCACTAAAAAGAGTTGTACCCCCAAATTGAACCGAAATATCGTTAATTGTAATCATTTAGATTTTTATATTATTAGACCACTTAGATTATTAGACACCTTAGCAGTTATTTTTTGAAGGTGCAAAGATAGATTTAATTAAGAGAATGTGCCAATTAGATAATTAGATAATTTTCGTTACACCCAAAAATCTATTTTTAAGCAAAAAAGCCCCGCAAAAGCACAAAACCTTTGCGAAGCAATTCATTTCAATTATCTCATTGCCATATTGACAAATTATCTCATTATCTTAATCTTTCCTCCATTTTTTTGATTCCTCAAAAATATGTTCCAAAATAGCAACTTCAGTTTCATCAAACTCTACATTTCTTCGGCTCATCACCAACCTTGCCGTTTCAAAAGCTTTCTTGGTAACATAAGTGGTAAATCCAGTTGCTCCTCCCCAAGAAAAACTTGGTACAAAATTGCGTGGAAATCCACTTCCAAAAATATTAGCACTCACTCCTACTACAGTTCCTGTATTGAACATGGTGTTGATTCCGCACTTACTATGATCACCCATCATTAATCCACAAAACTGAAGACCTGTTTTAGCAAAACCTTCCGTTTCATAGCTCCATAACTTTACTTCTTCGTAATTATTCTTTAAATTAGAGTTATTACTGTCTGCTCCAATATTACACCATTCTCCTAATACAGAATCCCCAAGAAATCCGTCGTGACCTTTATTTGAATAAGCAAAAAGAACAGCGTTTTTTACCTCACCACCTATTCTGGAATAAGGACCAACTGTTGTAGCTCCATATACTTTGGCTCCCATTTTAACTTGTGCATTTTCGCATAAAGCAAATGGTCC
>DATEOV010000320.1:0-5223 GCA_035273645.1 Flavobacterium sp.
TTAAAAAGAAAATGCGGGTCTATTTGGTTTTTTAAGGTTTCAAACTTTGCATTGGCTGTTCCGGCGATTATCCTTTGTTGAGTTACTTCAGTTTTCGAGGCCTGTTTCCATTTTACCATAAAACTTCTGGCTTGCATAAAAACAGAAACTCCTAATGACAAAATGATATAAAAAAGATGAATCCAAACCATCCTTTCACTAAAAAACTGATCTATGGTCATTTTTTGCAAAATCACAAAAATGATATAATTTATACCCAAAACAACCGGAATCGTGTACAAAACAGTAACCAAAATTCCGTAATATACCCTCAAATTGGTTTGCTCGAGCCAATCCCATTTTTTGTCAAGCAAATGATTTAAAAAACCATTCCCAAAACCTAAACCAAAAGAATACAAGCAACTCAAAGAGAACGTTATTAAGACATTTTGTATACTAAAATCACTTCCTAATAAAACTGAAAAAACAACCGTAAAAACCATAGAAATTTTGAAACACGTAATCGTTCCACTTTTTAAATCAGAAAATGTATTTCTATAGTCTTTCATTATAATCAGCTTAAAATTAATTTAATTATTTACAGTTCTTCTGAGCTTCTAATGCTCTATCCAATCCCCATTTTGGAGAAAAAGGTGTTTCCGGTTTAAAAGTAGCAAAAAGTTCGATAGCTTTATCAACCTGTACACAAAGCGGTTTTGTATCAACACCAGTCCATTTTGCACCTCCCAACTGGTAGTCTGCTTCACCAAAAACAGCTCTCGGATTATTTGGATCTATAGCTTTTGCTTTGGCGTAAGCCTCCATAACTTTAGATGAATATTTCATTGCGTTTGTCATAGGATCTATCACAACCCAAGCAGTATAAATCAAACCTTGCATTACGTACAACTCAGAATTGTTTTGATCCTTTATCATTTCAACATCCAAGGCGTTCTGTGCTTTGGTAAGTAAAGCATTGGCTTGGGTTTTGTCCTGAGTTCCAAAAGAAGTCGTGGCATTTACCAACGCTACATAATAATTAGGCAACCAACTGGTTTTATCTGCAGAAGCAATACGCTCAAATAAATCGGAGGCTTCGGTATTTTTTCCTTCTTTCCAAAGCTGAAACGCTTTTCCCATTCCTTGTTCAAATTGTCCTTGAGCCGAACTTATTACAGCTACAAATAATGCAATAGTGGTGATAATCTTTTTCATTTTGATTAGTGTTAAAATGGTTGTTTTTTAGTTATTGAATTTGATGTTTATTTTTGAATCTTTATTAACACTGAATTTGGCATCTTCATATTTTGGAGGCCCCATAAATCCTTTGGCATCATTCGAGCAAGCAAAATCTTCAGATGGGATTCCCATCATATTCTTGTCCAATTTTCCGTTGCTGTTTTCGTCTTGATAAGTAGAGATACCGTATTCCCCTTTTGGAATACCAACAAAAGTTATAGTTGCTCCATTTTTTTTAATTTCGGAAGTAATGCTTTTGTACGTTGATTTTAGAAACGTTCCATCCGAATTGTACAAACCTACTTTAAGAACTCCTGTATCGCTTTTTAAACCCGAAACAGAAACAGTAAGATTTACATTTTGAGCAGACATTAGACTGCAAATGAAAAATGCGAGGGTAGTGATGACTTTTAACATGGTGTTTGATTTTTAGTTGTGATTGATTGTTTATTGAAACTCCTATTTTTTATTGATTTAATTCTTGAACAAATTTATATTGACAATACCTCTTTTAAAATTTAATGATACCGAACTGTCAATTTTGACGACTGAATTGTTGTTAACCCTATTTATTAGCCTAAAGCCTTTCTCTCATTCATTTCTCACTCCAGCTGAAGCTGGAGGCTATTCAAAATTTGTAATTAGCGGAATAACTTAACTTTTAAACCTTAAACGATTTAACCCTTCCTTACAAATTCTTCAACTGATTGTCGTTTTTATTTTTGCTGATGGTCCAAAAGAAACCGATAAAGAAAAATCGATCCGCTGCCGGTTTGATGGCACTTCGTCTGTATTCTCCATTGGCATCAGGTCTAACTGCATAATTATATCCATATACATTATTCGCTCCTAAAACATTGGAAACCGAGAAATACAAAATCTTTTGAGTAGTCAGCAAATACGCCCAGTTGAAACTCAAATCGTTGTATGATTTTGTTTTTCCGTTCATAAATTGAGTTTCGTTCGGATTGTTATACGGTCTTCCCGTACTAAAGGAATTGGTGAAACCCAGTTGGGATTTCCATTCTGGAATCCAATATTTGGTCACTATCGACAAACTATTGTTTGGAACAAAATTGGGCGTTACCTGAGTTGGGTAATTTTTATACAAACGCTCGGTATCGATATACGAATACGAAACCCAATATTCGAGATTCTTGATGGTTTTTCCATCTCTCCAAAACAAATCCAAACCTGTGGCATATCCCGTTCCATCATTGGTAAATATTGAATTGTACGCCACTTCAGGGCTATCAAATCGGGTCAGATTACTATAATCTTTGTAATAGGCTTCGGCTCTAAGTGTGCGGCCTTCTTTGCTGTATTGGTAATTCAAGATATAATGGGAAGCTTTTTCACTTTCAAACTGATTGAAATTAGAAAACTTGATATAATCGACACTTGGAGTTTGGGAAAAATCACCATAAGCAAAAGACAACTGACTGAATTTTGCCATTTTGTAAGCAAACGAAATTCTCGGAGAAATAGAATTGTCATTTGTTAAATCATTTGCGGAAGCGCGAACTCCGACCTTGGCTGCCAACTTTTTGGAAAAGAAAATATCGGCTTCGGTATATAATGCCCCAATGGTGTTATTATATCCATAATCAAATGTATTTCCAGCGTTTCGGGTAAAGTCTTCATCATATTGGGTAATAAAATAATCGGCTCCAAAAGACAATTTAAAACGATTGGAGATATTCTTTTTCAATTTCAGCTTCATATTCACTGCGTTTTCCACATTACCATAATTGTCCAAATCAATATCCGATTTCACTTGATTATAGCCATAACTCAAACCGGCAGTAATATTCCAATTGGTTCCAAAAAAACCACTGTAAGAAGAATTAAAATAGAAATTATCATTTTTGGAATCGACCGTGATTTTGTCAACCGAATTGATATTCTCTTGTTTAATGATATACTGGGAAGCATCAAAAGCAGCGTACATCTTAAAAATTCCTCTTTCAAAATTGTATCTGTACACCATTTCTCCAGACAAAGCCTGTGGCGCGCTTTTCCACTCTACATCCTGCGGAACAAGCGCCTGATAAGGAGTCAAATTGATATAGGAAGTATTGATACTAAAAGAACTCTTCTTCCATTTTTGGGTGTTCCCGAGACTAAGGCCAACGGACATTACCCCAATTTCTGTTTTGCTTTGATCCGGTTCATCAATCGTGTTCAAAAGCAATACACTCGACAAAGCGTCACCATATTCGGCTGAATATCCACCAGTAGAAAAGGAAATTCCGCTGAAAAGAAAAGGCGAAAAACGGCTACGAGTTGGCAAATTATTTGGAGTTGCCCCATAAGGCTGTGGCACTCGCATTCCATCAACATAAGTTTGGGTTTCATTGGCTTCACCTCCACGAACGAACAATCTTCCGTCCTCGCCTACATTTTGCGTTCCTGGTAAAGACTGAAGAGCTGCCACAATATTTCCAACAGAACCTGCCGTTGTTACGATGTCCAACGGTTTTAGCACAGACATTCGGGCTTTGCTTCCAGATTCCAAAGAACCCGCAGTGATTATAACCGCATCGAGAGTGTTGACATTATCTTTAAGTTTGATGATTTGGTTTTGAAAATTAGCCACATCGATTACTGTATTCGAAGTTTCGTAAACCAAAGAACTTGCTATCAAATTTTGATTTCCAGTGGCGGAGGTAGCAAATGCGAAATCACCACTTTCGGATGTGGAAGCACCATCATAACTGCCTTCAATATAAACATTAGCTCCTGCGATTGGAACTCCTTTTTCATTGACAATTTTACCTGAAATAGTGGTTTGCGAAAAAAGTGTGAAACTAAATAAAGAAACGAATGAGAATAAAATGGTTTTCATATATGTAGAATTTATTTATCAGTGGTCAAATATGTTATCGCCTTTTTATTTATCGGTGTTTGCATCCGCAAACTTTTTTGCTAATGGCGATTTCATAATTCTGATGATTTTGATGAGACAAATGTCATTCAGAAAAAAAGGGAATTGAAATTGTTCTTACCCAATTGTGGGAAATTAGGGATGAGTTGTAAATTACTTATTTTGTATCTTAGCTATGAATTGCAAAAAATCATTGATATGTCAGAAAGTAAAAGAATTTCGAATCTATATCAGTCCATTTATAATGGTAATCCGTGGCTTGAGGTCACTTTGGCAAACACTTTAAAAGATATAACGGCAGAACAGGCTTACAGGAAAATCAACCCTGATTTAAATACAATCTGGGAGATTGTCAATCATCTCATACAGTGGAGAAGGAATATTTTGAGGCGTATGCAAGGAGAAATAATCACAACTCCTGACCATAATTATTTTGTGCCTGTCATTGACCCATCTGAAGTGGCCTGGCAGCAATCACTCCAAAATCTGGCAAAATCGCAAGAATTGTGGAATTCTTTTTTTGAAAGTTTTGACGACAAAGATTTCGAAAAAATATACCCTAATAACAATCATACGTATTACGAACATATTCACGGAATAATCCAGCATGATGTTTATCATTTAGGGCAAATTGTTATTCTCAAAAAGTTAGTTAAACATTCTTAAAAAGACATTTATATGAAAAACAGTATCTTTTCAATCGCATTTTTGTGCATTGCAGCAATTGGATTTTCCCAAGAAACCGAATCTAAATATGACGAAAAACTCGCCAAATCCCTAAATGGAGACGAACGCGGCATGAAACAATATGTATTTTGCCTTTTGAAAACAGGAAGCAACACCACTGCAACCGCTGAAGAAAAAGAGAATCTGTTTAAAGGTCATATGGCGAATATTGGCCGATTGGCAAAAGAAGGAAAACTTGTCGTGGCTGGTCCTTTCATGAAAAACGACAAAAACTATCGGGGAATATACATCTTTAATGTTACTACAATCGAAGATGCAAAAGCGCTTGTTGCCAGTGATCCTGCTATACAATCAAACTTACTTGAAGCAGAATTAACACCTTGGTACGGAACTGCAGCATTACAGGAAACATTGAAGATTCACGAAAAAAT
>DATEOV010000321.1:0-5042 GCA_035273645.1 Flavobacterium sp.
CATTTCTTGAAGTCCAGAAATAAAACTGGGGCCTGCAGCCATTCCTACTAAACCAATAAATGTAGCCAATCCAACATTGTCAAAAATCCATAAGGCAGGCTCAGGAATACTGCCAAATATTGGCGTATGTGAATGCAACCAACCAAAAATTAATCCCATTACCAATGCTCCACCACTTGTTGTTAACGTAATTGAAATTCCAAAAACGGTAACAGAAAGTAACCCGAAAAACCCTCCTAAAACGATACCTAATCCCATAAACACAATATCTGTAGCAGAACTTTGCCTATCTAGATATCCAATTTCTTTAGCTGCTTTTTCTATTAAAACCATCTTACCACTGAGTTTTAACACATCCCCTCTTTCTAAAACAGTATCTAAATTAAACGGGATTTCCTGGTATTCTCTCGTAATCTTATCCAGCATTACGCCTGTACTGAAATGATCGCGTAAACTTCTAATTGTTTTCCCCGAGATATTTTTATTAGTGATTGTTACATCCATATGTGCCAATGGGAATTTTAACAATTCCTCATCTAAAACCTCTGGGCCAATATTGGTAAGACTCGTCATGATGATCCCTTGACGCGCCATTATCACCAAAATATCTCCCTCATGAATAATAGTATTTGGAGTTGGGTCTATTAATTCTTGATTATGTCTTATTCGCTGAATGGCTAATCTTAAATCCTTATTTGCATTTTCAAACTCGGATATGGTCAATCCAAATAATTTCTCATTAGTTATTCGATAAGCTCTAATAATCCAACTTTGATAAACCAATTCTAGGCCAGGTTCCTGTTCTGTTTCACCTGTTAAGGTTTCACTTAGCTTTTTACTTTCTTCCACCAAATTGATTCCTAATAATTTTGGAGCAATCGTTGTTAAAAAGAAAACAAAAGAAGTTGCGCCAATAAGATAGGTTAGCGAATAAGCAACAGGTATATGGTTTATTAATTTTGTTTGCTCTGCTTCAGAAATTGGTAATTGATGAATGGCTTCAGAAGCAGTACCAATAAGAGTGGACTCCGAAAATGCTCCGGCCAAAAGTCCTGCAGCTGTGCCTGTATCATAGTTCAAAAGTTGGGATATTCCGAAAGCAATCAATAAACATGATACACAAATGACAAGCGTTAACATCAATTGTGGGAATGCATTTTTCTTTAAACCCTGAAAAAATTGAGGACCTACTTTGTAACCTGTAGCAAAAAGAAAAAAATCGAAGAAAATAGTTTTAACAATTGGTGGAATTTGTATGTCCAATTGACCAATAAGAACTCCTGCAAACAAAGTTCCCAAAACAACTCCAATTTTAAAACTACCTATTTTTATATGCCCTAACGCAAAACCTAGAGATAGTGTCAAAAAAACAGCTAGCTCCGGATGTTCTTGCAAAATATGTGCAATTTTTTCCATTAACTTTAGATTAAAAATCAATTAACAAAACACACTCTACTTTTTAAAAACTGGGGCTTGCTTTTAAATTAACACTAAAGTTAATACATAAAGTTGGTACATAGATACATACGTAATAAAAAAGTTTTTATGCTATTTTAAATATTCCGTCTAAATCAAACAAAAAGCAACATTTAAACACCAAACAAAATATTAGTATTCGGGAACATACATTTTGCTTTTGATAAAATCGCTAATATTTTCAGGTCGTTCAACACCTGCTAAACCTGAATTAAAAATTTCTTCAGCAACCTTTACAGCGACATTTACTGACACTCTCAAAATATCGGCTACATTAGGATATATTAGTCCTTTTTCAAAATCCGCCAAACTAACTTGTTCTGCAACAGCTTCAGCAGCAGTCAATAATATATCATCAGTAACTCTTTTCGCTTCGGTTGCAAAAATAGCAAGTCCTAAAGCCGGGAAAATAAACACATTATTTCCTTGACCTGGCGTAAAGATTTTACCATCATATTCTACTGGGGCAAATGGACTTCCACTCGCAAAAATTGCTTTTCCTTTACTCCAATTATAAGCCTGTTCGGCACTACATTCTGAATGAGAAGTAGGGTTGGAATATGGAAAAATTATTGGGCGTTCGTTTACAGCACTCATATTTTCAATCACCAGTTGATTGAATGCCCCCCCAACAGTACTAACGCCAACAATGGCTGTCGGTTTAATTTTAAGTACTGCTTCCGCAAAATCATTACAAGGTTCAACATCATGAGCAAATTGAAATTGATGTTCAACAAGATCCTTTCGGCTTTTTACCAATAATCCATTTACATCAAACATCCAAATCTGTTTTAAAGCTTCTTCCCTAGTCAAACCATCTCTTTGAAACTTTTTGACTAACATATCAGCTATACCAAATGCTGCCGCACCTGCACCCAAAAACAAAAAATGCTGATCAATAAATCTTTTTTTCATTAAGCGACTTATAGAAATAAATCCTGCAGTTGCGATAGCAGCCGTTCCTTGTATATCATCATTAAAAGTACAAACTTTTTCTTTGTAGGTATTTAAAATCTTAATGGCATCAACTCCTGGGAAATCTTCCCATTGTATGCATATTTTAGGAAAAACATCATTCATCGCCTCAACAAAAGCTGCAACAAAATCATCAAATTCCTTACCTCTGATTCTTTTGCATTTTAAACCTGGATATAGTGGATCATTCAAAAACTCTTCATTATTGGTCCCTACATCCAACACAATTGGTAGTGTATATTCTGGAGGAACACCGCCACAACTGGTGTATAAAATTAATTTCCCAATAGGTATTCCTAAACCAAAAATACCCAAATCTCCTAATCCTAATATACGTCCACCATCTGTGACAACGGTAAATCGCACATCTTTTTCGGGCCAATTTCTTAGAATCTGTTTTAGATTGTCTTTTTCTTTGATAGAAAGATACAGCCCTCTTGCTCTCCGAGTTACTTGACCAAACTTTTGGCAAGCCTCACCAACAGTCGGAGTATAAACTAAAGGCAAGTATTTGGCAGGATCACTTGAGATTGTTTTGAAAAACAAGGTTTCATTGTTTTCCAACAACTGCATTAGGTATATATATTGATTTATGGGTTTTGAAAAATTATCCAGTTGATCATGGATACGCATTATTTGCGTTTCGATGGTTTCGACTGCTTCTGGTAACATTCCCTGTAATCCATATTTTTCTCTTTCTTCCAGAGTAAAAGCAGATCCTTTATTTAATCGAGGGTTTCTTAATATCGAATAACCAGTGCTATCTTCCATTTTAGTCAGTTTTATAAATTATTTATTTTTTAAAATCAACAAAACATCTATTATTTCAATTCAGAAATGAATGTTATTAAAAATCATTTCGTCCAATAAAAGAAAACTTTAAAAAAATAACAATTCAAAAAGAGGAATCCTGCTTTTTGAATTTTACAACATAAACTTACTAAAATATTCAATACCATTTTATTAAATATCATCATAGAATATTACTTTTTGATGTTTATCCGCATAAAAACTAAACATATATAGCAATTATTCGTCTCCTGAATGGTGTTCAGGAGCTTTAACTTCGTTGTGTTTTATAGATGAGTTCAAATAAAAGAACAATCGAATGGTATGGTTCATATCATACTGATAACCAGAATATTTTTGTTGGTAGACATTCATATAACCAAAATCATAACTCAATTTTGGATTTATATTTTGTCTAATTCCAACGAATAATCTGTTTTGATCAAATGTATTATAGACCACTTCTTTGCCAAAATGAATCAATAACTCATCGGATAAAACCAAAGAAGGTAACTTTTTATCACTGAATACTGGAATAGTGAAACTGGCTAAATAACGTACTCTATCAGTAAAACGAAGTTCGCCTGACGGCTCATCATTCACCATCTTCTCCTGCCATCTTTGTTCGTTTCGCAATCTTTGAAGAACACTTACTTTCCCAATTTTGGTAATTAATTGCGCTTGTTGGTAAATTCTGTTTTCATCTGCATAAGTTGACCACCCTTCTTTCGTTGGAGCTAGCCACATATGTGCATAACCTGCCGTTAATGAAACAGATGTATTTGGAATATAAGAAACGCCACCTCTCAAAAAATAAAAATTATTGCTTTCAAAGAATCCGTTTTCACGAATATGTGCATCGGCAGCAATTCCCCAATGTTCACTGAATTTTGTCACAGTATTCAATGAAACCCATGTTTGAACTTGTTGATTTACTTCTTTTTTTGTAGTCCCTTGTCCAAAGATTAAAAAGGGAAACAATACAGCTAAAACTTTAGATAAATTTTTCAAAATAGTATACGGTTTAAAACGGGAATAAATTTATATTAAAATTAATTAAAATATCAATACTTCTTTTACAGTAAAAATACTTTCCCTCATAATATATTAACATGACATTTATCATCTGGAAGCAAATTAAAAACAACTCTTTGTTCCTCGGAAGACTGATAGTTCTTTTTACAATCTTTATATTTGGGCATTAATATTAATCCATGAACAAAGCATTTTTTCTTTTCTTTTTACTTTTTTTTAATACTTTTTATTCCCAAACCAAACTGCTTTCCTGGAATCTAGAAAACTTTGGTAAATCCAAATCAGATCAAGAGATTGCGTTTATTGCCAATACAATAAAAGACTACGATATAATCACTATCCAAGAAGTAGTGGCTGGAAACGGTGGAGCACAAGCCGTGGCAAAACTTGCCATTGCACTCAACCTAAAAGGAAATAAATGGGATTATCGGATAAGCGATCCTACTTCAAGCAGTAACTATAAAACAGAGCGTTATGCCTTTATATGGAAAACCAGCAGTCTAAAACTAAAAGGCAAACCATGGCTGGAGCAAAAATATAATTTTGAAATAGATCGTGAACCATATTATGCCACTTTTGAAATCAAAGGAAAAAACGTTACCATTGCTACTTTTCATGCCATCACAAAAAGTAAACAACCCGAAACCGAGATTAAATATTTCAAGCTTCTGCCACAAGAATACCCTACTTTGAATCTACTGTTTGCAGGAGATTTTAATTGTCCACAATCGCATTCGGTTTTTACACCTTTAAAAAAAATGGGCTTT
>DATEOV010000322.1:0-3635 GCA_035273645.1 Flavobacterium sp.
CCATTATGAATTGAAAAAAGGGAATAAAGTTGAGGTTTATTTGTTGTAGTTTTCTTACGCTATAGTGTATTTTAATTGGGTGCGAATAAACAAGCAATTAGAAAATATTACATACCTTCTTTTTTGGCAGAACCAATTAAACTCACATCCGTAAGTTCCAATGCTTTAACCATATCCTTGACAGTTTCTTTGTATTTCTTAAAATGTATTGTTTCTATATGTGATTTGTATGCTGCTGTATCAGCATATATTTCAAGAATTGTAATTTGTGATGGATCGTTTTTGTCGGCAACGGCGTAATAAGTTAGCACGCCAGGTTCAAGGTGAACGGCAGTTGTCATTTGTTCTTTTAACGCAGTGTTATATTTGTCCAATTGCAATGGATCAACTTTAATTTTTGCCAAGCGAACCATTTGAACTTTTTCCTGTGCCATAGTATTAGTGCTAAATAAAAGGGTTAGTGTAAATAAGATAACTACCGTGCTGAGAAATTTAATTTTGCTAAATTGTATTTTGTTTGTTTGTTTAAGCATTTCCATATTTTATTAATGTTTAAATTGAAAAATGATTGCTATTTGTGGAGTTAAATATATTAGAATGTTTTTATTTCTGAGCAACACTATTTACTTCAATCCAATAACCATTTGGGTCCTGGAGATATATTTGTTTGATGCCGTCTGCACGAACGGTTATTTTATTTAGGTTGCCTTCCCAGTCATTATATTTTATTTTGAGTTTGTCTAATTTATTGACAAAGGAATCGAAGTTTGGAGTTGTCATTCCAAGATGTATTGCTTTGTTAATTGTTACAGGTTCTTTTACGATTGAGATTAGGTGTAATTCCTTTTCTTCACCTAATGAAAACCAGCGGATGCCTTCCTTTTTTGTCCTATTGGTAATTTCTTGAAGGCCAAGTGTATTTTTGTAAAAATCACAGGTAGAGTCGAGATCTTTGACTGATAGTGATACATGATTGAAAGAAAAATTGAACGAAGTATTATCCTGTGCCTGAATGGAAGCGTTAAAGGAAAATACAATAATGAAAAGAAATATTTTACGCATGGTTATCTATTTGTTATTTTAATAATTGCTGTTTTTGCAGTTGTTGTGAGGTTTTAAGTTCGTTGTTTATGTATTTATTTTGATGCCTAATTTCGTTTAACTTTCACTAGGTTCCCAAAGTTCTATCTTGTTTCCTTCAGGGTCCATAATATGAACAAATTTGCCGTAATCATACGATTCAATTTCATCAAGGATTGTCACTCCGTTTTCTCTTAATTTTTTCACAAGTCCTTCAATATTTTGAACTCGATAGTTAATCATAAACTCTTTTTTGGATGGCGAAAAATAGGCATCTTCTTTTTTGAAAGGGCTCCACTGGAGAGCATTTATCTCATCAGGTCTGTTAATGTTTCGGGATTCAAAAGTTGAACCATAGTCATTAATTTCAAGACCTAAGTTTTGTCCATACCATTCTCTCGTCTGTTCTGGATTGTCTGAAAAAAAGAAAATGCCGCCAATTCCTGTCGCCTTTGGTGTTGTGTTTTCGGATTTGTTATTTTGATCTTCCATGTCGTTTATCTTTTTTAGTGATTGATTTAGTGGTCGAATTACAATTTATTCATTTTGGCATATTAAAGTCATCTTGTAAGTTAATGAATAACGTTCTGGTAACTGTTAGCTGTTGTTTTTCTTTTTCGCACTAATGGAATAAACCATTGGAATTTTATTCTCCAAATGTTCTATTCTATATTTTTTAGGTTCAAATTCAATAGTCTTGTTAAAACAATTATATGGCGAATAATCGTATTCGTTAAGTTGATTTATTTCAAGACCATTTTTTATTAAACTATTCATTACCTCACTCAAACCGTGATTCCACATTACATATTCCTGTGAGATTTTTGCTGATTTGTCAGCATAAGTTCCACTTTCAGACTCAACGATTGCACCAGAATTAAAATACCTATAAAATATTTTTTCAAAATTGTCGTCAAACATCCAAACTACTGGATGAAATTCTACAAACACAAATTGTCCGTTTGGTTTTAGAAAATTGGAAACGATTTTTGCCCATTTGTCCAAATCGGGCAACCAGCCAATTGTTCCATAACTTGTAAAGACAATGTCAAATTGTTTGTCTAAATAGTCAGACAAATCATAGATGTCACAACAAATAAACGTTATATTTTCGTTTGTGTCTTTTGCAATTTGCTTTGCACTTTCAATTGCTTTGTCCGATAAGTCAACCCCTGTAACGTCTGCACCAAGTCTGCTTAAAGAAATTGTGTCTTGTCCGAAATGACATTGCAAATGCAAAATTGTTTTTCCTTTTATTTCGCCAAGCAAGTTTAATTCAATCTCATTTAGAGAGGTTTTTCCATTCAGAAATCCGTCAAGATCGTAAAATTCTGATTTTAAGTGTATATCAGTTCTGTTGTTCCAAGACTGTCGGTTTATTTCTATATAATTATGTTCTGAGTTCATTTTTTCTACGTTTGGTTTTTCAAAATAACAGGTAGCGTGTGTTAGCTGAAGTGCATATTTACTGTTTTTTCCAATCATAATTTTTAGACCAATCGTAAAATTTATCAAGTTCAACTTGATTCTTTTTGTACCATTTTATAACATCTTCACTACTTGAATCAACAAAAACAATGTATGCAAATGGTTCAATTAAATCCTTATTTTTCATTTCGATGAAATAAGGCGCAAGATATTCCCAGTAGAAGCCAAAATTGTCTTTTTTAGATTCTTGCAATGAAGAACAAATAGTTTCAAATTTTCGGATAAATTTTTCAACGTCAGTTCTATTCTTGTTTTTTTTGTCGAAATCTTGAGAAGCATCCATTGACAAAATTAAATCGGTCATTGAAAAATTATTTTCCTTCTTTTTACCAGTATCGGTAGAATCGTTAAGCATATTTGAATCTATACTAATCGAAACGGATTTTTTACCTGTTTCGGTTACTCCTTGCATTAGCAATTTTTGCAGATATTCAAAATTCTTTTTTGATCTTGCCGTTTGAGGTTCAATAATAAAAAATCTTGAAAAAGCTAAAATTGAAGGAATTCTGTTTTGCTCCATTTCAAGAATTCCTATTGCATTTAACGAACCAGCGTGCTTGGGATTAATCAAAATTGACTTTTGAAAACAATTAATTGCATCATCATATCGTTTAATACTTGAATAAGTAATTCCTTTGTTAAAATGTAACTGATAATAATTAGGAAATAACTTTATTCCTTCACTATAGACTTCCAAAGATTCATCTGTTCTTTTTAGATGGTCTAAAGAATTTCCATAACTCACATATATGTTTTTAACATCTTCTCCAGGGTGTGTTTTAATTGCTTGTTTGCATATATCAACGGCATCATCATATTTTTCTAATGAATTTAGTGAATATGCTTTTTCAGATAAAGCTAATAAATTGTCTTTATCTAGTTCTAATGCTTTATTATACTTATTTATTGCACCTGAATAATCTCCTTTATCGTGATATGGAACTCCTTCAGCCACTAATTTTTCAGCTTCAATTTTATTTTGAGCAAAACTCGATAGGATTGAAATCAATAATAAAAATAATAAAGATGTCTTTTTCATAAAATATATGTTGTGTTTTAATTGTTTT
>DATEOV010000323.1:0-6751 GCA_035273645.1 Flavobacterium sp.
AAACCAATGCTTTTGAATTGCATCTAACAGATGAAAAGGATTTGGCAGGTTTACCGGAAGGAACAATCGAAGCAGCTCGTTCATTGGCGAAAGCCCAGGAAAAAGAAGGCTGGATTTTCACCCTGGATCATCCAAGCTATATTCCGTTTGTGACTTATGCGGACAACCGTGAATTGCGTAAAAAAATGGCGATTGCTTTTGGCGCCAGATGTTTTCAAAATAACGAATTCGACAATCAGGAGATTGTTTTAAAAATTGCCAAACTGCGTTTCGAAAGAGCCAATCTTTTGGGATATAAAACTCACGCTCATTTTGTACTTGAAGAACGCATGGCCGAAAGTCCAGAGAAAGTATTATCCTTTTCAAATGATTTATTAGCTAAAGCCAAACCGGCTGCACAAAAAGAATTTGAACAATTATCAGCTTTCGCTAAAGAATTGGATGGTATTGAGCAACTTGAAAAATGGGATGGCGCTTATTATTCGGAAAAATTGAAACAACAATTATTCAATTTGGATGATGAGAAATTGAAACCGTACTTTCAATTAGAGAAAGTATTGAATGGCGCTTTCACTATTGCCGAAAAACTATATGGACTTACTTTTACAGAGGTTTTTGATATTGATAAATACCACGAAGAAGTAACCACCTATGAAGTAAAAGACAAAAATAATGAATTGGTTGCTGTTTTCTACGCCGATTTCTTTCCAAGAAAAGGAAAACGAAATGGTGCTTGGATGACTTCTTTCAAATCACAATACATCAAAGACGGCAAAAACGAAAGACCACACATTTCGAATGTTTGTAACTTTACAAAACCTACCGAAACCAAACCGTCACTTTTGACATTTAACGAAGTGACGACCTTATTTCACGAATTTGGTCACGGATTACACGGAATGTTAGCTAATACTACATATCCAAATCTTTCAGGAACGTCAGTTTATTGGGATTTTGTGGAATTGCCAAGTCAGATTATGGAAAACTGGTGCTACGAACCAGAAGCTTTGGCTTTGTTTGCACACCATTACGAAACTGGTGAAGTTATACCGCAAGAATATGTTCAAAAAATTAAAGAGAGTGCAAGTTTCCAAGAAGGAATGGCAACAATGCGTCAATTGAGTTTTGGATTATTGGATATGGGTTGGCACGGACAGAATCCTACAAACATAACTGATATCAAAACTTTTGAAACCGAACAGTTTGCTTCTACGCAATTGTATCCAGATGTAACCGAAAATGCGATGAGTACTGCATTTTCACATATTTTTCAAGGCGGATATTCCTCAGGATATTACAGTTACAAATGGGCCGAAGTTCTTGATGCAGATGCATTTGATTATTTCTTAGAAGAAGGAATATTTAATTCTGAAGTAGCAGAGAAATTTAAGGAAAATGTACTTTCAAAAGGCGGAACAGAACACCCTATGATTTTATACAGACGTTTCAGAGGACAGGAGCCAAAACCAGATGCTTTGTTGAAAAGAGCGGGATTATTATAGAATTCTAGATTGTTAGACTTTTAGACATATAGAAACCGAAGTAGAAATGCTTCGGTTTTTTAATTTAAGACCTCTTCATGATTTATAACATAACTCAATGCCTCCTTAACAACCTCATTCAAATTCAAACCTTTTTTGGATGCCAAAAGAGCCGCCTTTTGATGTAATTCTTGTGAAACACGAACATTAAATGAACCTTTAAAAACTTTATCTGGGTTTTTATTTAATGCTTTGCAGGTTTCTAAATAATCATTCACCCCTTCTTCAAAAGCAATAGCTAATTCATCTACCGAAGTCCCTTCAAAAGTTACTAGATCATTTATACCTTGAATTTTGCCAAAGAAAATTTTGTCTTCTGCAGAAAAATCAACTGTCCCAATATACCCCTTATATTCTAGATAATTTTTCATTTTCTACAATTTTAAATAATCAATAATAATTTCTAATTGATATGATTTCAAGACTTTCTGGGGATGCGGTTCGTGTAAGCTTATGATATGTTTTTGATTATTTACAAATTTTCTACGTGAACCTCCTGTTTTCCCTGGTGACATTTGCTCAAAACCGAAATAATTCAAAACTTTAATCATTTCATCCCAAGTAAAGTCTTTGGGCTTAGATTTTAACTTCTCTATTAACTTTTCAACTTTACTCATACAAAATTAGAATTATTTTTTGATTTTTGCAACTAAATTATAGTTACATAATTATAATTGAGGACACTTTCAAATATAAAATAATTCTTTCAAATAAAGCTTAGATACAATTTTTAAAAATTAAACTTTCAAGATAAAAATACTAATCACCAAATCTTTACATTTTCCAAAAAAACAAAACACAAACCCACCAAAAAATCGGAATGCTTTCTACCCAAAACGAAGTGTAATATTTGGACCGTTTTTCATTGGCGAAAGCCAAAAACAAAGCTGTAATAGTGGCGATGATAATCATTAATACTAAATGCACAATATTGTACTTGAAATTACTATTAAACAATTCCAAAACACAAAAAATCATCAATAAAACATACCCCAGGTTTTTAGTTCGCTTCACTCCTATTTGCTGAGGAACAGTTTTCAAATGAGGATCATCATTGGCCAAATCAATAATTTCAAAAATAAGAATCAGTACAAAAAACAATATAAATCGCTGAACACTTTTTAGATAGAAATCCGAAGTTATTGCTATTCCAGCATCCAGGATTGGTAATACTAAAGTCACTCCTACCCAACACGAAGACACAATATAAATTTTGATGCCAGCCCAATTTCTAGCATTTTTTTGATTTGGAAAAAATGGTAACGTGTACAATAAAGTCAGGGATAAAATCCCTACCGAAACAATTTGAGTTATGCGTTGCAATTGAAAAAAGTAAAAACCAACCGCTAAAAAAGAAAGAACACTGAACAGAATAATGAGCTTCAAACTATAGCGCATTTTTATTTTATGTGTTCTAGCAAAACTATCGTACTTAACAAAATTATATCCTACAATAGTTCCAAAAAATGCAAAATTTGCTATCGGCTTATCCTCTGGAATCTTGAACATAAAATTAGTCATTTGAACCAATGCAAAACAGGACAAAGCAACGTGTATGCTACTGTTTATATAAAATTGGAGAATGCTTTTTAAAATCTTCATTAAGCAAATTTAATCAATTGTTAATAAATCAGTCCATTAGTTGAAAAATCCCTATAAAATCAAGTTAAAAAAGGGCTTTATTAAGAGATTAATATTTATTTTTACACCACAAAAAAACACAACGCTTTTATTTCTACACTAAATAGTCTTGATTGGACTGAAATTCAAATATAAATGAATATTTAAACAATCAAGCTTTTCCTTTAGACTTAAAAAAAAACAAATAGTAGCTACACACATATGAAAACAGATTCTTTTGCTTTAAGACACATTGGCCCGAGAGAAACAGATTTACAACACATGTTGAAAACCATAGGAGTTGACTCTATAGAGCGACTTGTTTATGAAACACTTCCGGATGATATTCGTCTAAAAGCTCCTCTTGCATTAGATCCTGCTATGACTGAATATGAATATGCCAATCATATCACCCAGTTGGGAAGCAAAAACAAAATGTTTCAATCGTACATAGGTTTAGGATACAACCAAGCTATTGTTCCGGCTGTTATTCAAAGAAATATTTTTGAAAACCCAGGATGGTACACTGCTTACACTCCTTACCAAGCTGAAATTGCACAAGGTCGTTTGGAAGCTATTTTAAATTTCCAAACTATGGTAGTTGAACTTACCGGAATGGAAATCGCAAATGCTTCTTTATTGGACGAAGCGACTGCAGCTGCCGAAGCAATGGCGCTATTATTTGACGTAAGAACACGCGACCAAAAGAAAAACAATATCAATAAATTCTTCGTTTCAGAAGAAATATTACCTCAAACTTTATCAGTTTTACAAACTCGTTCTACTCCAATCGGAATAGAATTAGTTATTGGAAACCACGAAACTTTTGATTTCTCATCAGACTTTTTTGGAGCAATCCTTCAATATCCTGGAAAATATGGTCAAGTAAACGACTATACTTCATTTATTGCAAAAGCTGCTGCTAACGAAATAAAAGTAGCCGTTGCTGCCGATATTTTGAGTTTGACAAAACTAACACCTCCAGGAGAAATGGGAGCTGCAGTAGTAGTTGGAACAACACAACGTTTCGGAATTCCGTTGGGTTATGGTGGACCACACGCTGCTTACTTTGCTACAAAAGATGAGTACAAAAGATCTATGCCAGGAAGAATCATCGGGGTAACTGTTGATACAAATGGTAATCGTGCACTTCGTATGGCTTTGCAAACTCGTGAGCAACACATCAAACGTGACAAAGCGACTTCAAATATTTGTACTGCCCAAGTTTTACTTTCTGTAATGGCTGGAATGTACGCTGTATATCACGGACCAAAAGGTTTGCAATATATCGCTGATAAAGTTCACGCTTTGGCGGCAACTTTGTCTAACGAATTGGAAAAACTAGGTTTACAACAAACCAATACTGCTTTCTTCGATACTATCGTTATCAAAGCAGACGCTCAAAAAGTTCGCACTATTGCAGAACAAAATGAGGTAAACTTCTACTATATCGACGACAATACAGTTTCTATTTCTTTGAATGAAACGACAAGCATTGCCGATATCAATAAAATTGTTGGAATTTTCGCTTCCGCAAATGGTAAGCAAGCAACAACAATCGAAACTTTATCAGAAGCAAATCATTTCCCTGAGGATTTAAACAGAATATCATCTTTCTTACAACACGATGTTTTCAATAAATTCCACTCAGAGTCAGCAATGATGCGTTACATCAAAATGCTAGAGCGTAAAGATTTATCATTGAATCACTCTATGATTTCTCTAGGATCTTGTACAATGAAATTGAATGCAGCTTCAGAGATGTTGCCATTAAGTAATGCACTTTGGAACAACATTCACCCTTTTGCACCGCTAGATCAAGCACAAGGATACCAAGAAATGCTGTCTAAATTGGAACAACAATTAAACGTAATCACCGGTTTTGCAGGAACGACTTTACAGCCTAATTCAGGAGCGCAAGGAGAATATGCAGGATTAATGGTAATTCGCGCGTACCACCAATCTCGCGGTGATCACCACCGTAACGTGGCGCTAATTCCATCATCTGCTCACGGAACCAATCCGGCTACAGCATCAATGGCGGGTATGAAAATCATCGTTACCAAAACATTGGAAAACGGAAATATAGACGTAGAAGATTTACGTCAAAAAGCAATTGAGCACAAAGACGACTTAGCTTGTTTGATGGTTACTTACCCATCAACACACGGAGTTTTTGAAAGCGCAATTATCGAAATCACAAGAATCATCCACGAAAACGGAGGACAAGTTTATATGGACGGTGCCAATATGAATGCACAAGTTGGTTTGACCAACCCAGCAACTATTGGAGCTGACGTTTGTCACTTGAACCTTCACAAAACATTCGCCATCCCTCACGGTGGTGGTGGACCTGGTGTTGGACCAATTTGCGTTGCGAAGCACTTAGTTCCTTTCTTGCCATCAAACCCAGTTATCCCAACAGGAGGAAGCAGTGCCATTACAGCCGTTTCTGCAGCACCTTGGGGATCTGCATTGGTATGTTTAATCTCTTACGGTTACATCACGATGCTAGGAGCAGACGGATTGAAAGAAGCTACAGAACACGCTATCTTGAACGCCAATTATATCAAAGAAAAATTAAACGGTCACTACGATACATTATACTCTGGTGAAATGGGTCGTGCCGCTCACGAAATGATTTTGGAGTGTCGTCCTTTCAAACAAAAAGGAATCGAAGTTACCGATATCGCAAAACGTTTAATGGATTATGGTTTCCACGCACCAACCGTTTCTTTCCCAGTGGCAGGAACCTTGATGATCGAACCAACCGAAAGTGAAAACCTAGAAGAATTAGATCGTTTTTGTGACGCGATGATTGCCATTCGTAAAGAAATCGAAGCAGCAACCATCGAAGACAGCAACAACGTATTGAAAAATTCTCCTCATACATTGGCAATGCTTACTACTGAAACTTGGGATTTCCCATACAGCAGAGAGCAAGCTGCTTTCCCACTGGATTACATCGCCGAAAACAAATTCTGGCCTACCGTTCGTAGAGCCGATGACGCTTACGGAGACAGAAACCTAGTATGTAGCTGTGCGCCTATCGAGGCTTACATGGAAAGCTAGAAATTACAGACTCCAGATTACACAAAACCCTTTCAGCATTAAAACTGAAAGGGTTTTTCATTTTATAACCCTAATCAAAATAAGGAGCAGAACTCTTCCGTTTTTCATCAACATTCCTCCTGCTGTCCGCTGTATTCCCGATTAACAAAAACTACGGCAAAAAAGCCTTGTTTTTCTAAAACGGGAGATGCCGCTTCCATCAGGGCTAGACAACCTATTTTGTTTTTTATAAAATATTTCCAAAAAAAGCCCTTCCAATTTCAAACAAAACCACTCTTTAATTTATCGAAACTCAAATAAAATTATAGTCCCAAAAAAATCAACCATTAAGAAAATTAAGACACCTCCCAATGATTTGTAATAAAAACATTATCTCTATATTTGTTTACAATCCGCAACTCAATAGCGACAATCTACACGATTTTCGATGTATAGTCGCTATTTCGTAGCGAGTATATACAAGTTAGGCGTCATTCAACGACAGAATCAATAATTTAACACAACTCTTTATCAAAAAA
>DATEOV010000324.1:0-2162 GCA_035273645.1 Flavobacterium sp.
CCAAAAAATGAAAAAGATTCTCCTCCTTTCGGATACGCACAGTCACATTGATGATACGATTTTAAAATATGTCGCCCAAGCCGATGAGGTTTGGCATGCGGGTGATATTGGTGATTTAGTGGTTACTGATACCATAAAAAAGTTGAAACCTTTGCGTTGCGTTTATGGAAATATTGATGATGCCCAGGCACGCTTGGAATTTCCTTTGCACAACCGTTTTTTTTGTGAAGGTGTTGATGTTTGGATAACTCACATTGGTGGCTATCCAGGGAAATACAATCCGGCTTTGAAAGCTGAAATGGTATCAAATCCACCAAAATTGTTTATTTGCGGACATTCACATATTCTAAAAGTGATTTTTGACAAAAAGAATAATCTATTGCACATGAATCCTGGAGCAGTCGGTAAAAGTGGTTTTCATCAAGTGAGAACGATGCTTCGTTTTGTGATAGATGGAGAGGTGATTAAAGATTTGGAAATTATCGAAATAGATAAAAAAACATAGCGTTCTTAATAGACTATTGGGATTTTTAAATTAACTATTGTCCCTTTATTTAGTGTAGAATTAATAATAAATTCTCCTTTCATATTGTTTATTCTTGCTCGAATTTGGTTGATTCCAAATCCTTCGGTAACTTCTAATTTGCTGTTCATAAACCCATTTCCATCATCGGTAACTATTATTAAAAGCTTATTTTCTACTTCTTTGATTGTAACTTCTGCGGTAGTTGCTCCACTGTGTTTTATGATATTGTTCAGTAACTCAGCAATTATAAAATAGAGTTTCATCTCAAAATCTTCATTGTATCTTTTTTTAATTGCGATGCTTGAGTTAAAATTAATTTTAATTCTTGAATTGGATGTTTTTTCACATAGATCTTCTAATGCATATAGTAAGCCAAATCGAACCAATAGAGTTGGCATCAGTTCGTGGGATAGGTTTCGGATTTGATTGTGTGCTTCTTCGAGAATTTCTTTTGTTTTGTTGATTTCTTCTGGTTGGGCTTTATTGATTGAAGTGAAAACATTAAGATGCAAACCAGCCGAGGAAAGGAGGGAGCTAATGTTATCGTGTAGAAAAGATGCAATTTTTTTCCGTTCCAATTCTTGCCCATCAATAGAGGCATTGATTATGTTTTCTTGGATTTTACTTCGAATATCTTTTAGTCTGTTTTTTTGTTTCAAACGAATGTTTTGAACGAAAAAATAGAAGAAAACAATCACGCATAATAAAAGGAAAAGCACAATAATTGCAATTTTTTTATTTGTAGATTGTTCTTCAATAAGTTTGTTCTGCTTTATTTTATAGGTTGTTTCAATCTTGTCTATTTCTCTCTTGTAATGGTCAACTTCGAGATTAACACCTATGACATTGGCTTTGATTAGTTTTTCTTCTATGTTAAGCTCATTAGTGATTTTGTAATACAGCATGAGGTTTTCATAGGCTTTTTTTGGCTGATTGATTTTATTTAAAAATTTTGAATATTCTAAATGAGAAAAGGATAGATCGGATTTCTCATTTCCAATAGAGCCAAATTTAATGGCCTTTTCAAAATAAAAAATTGCTTTATCATTGTCGTTGATAAAGCTGTAGTACATGCCGTTCAACATGTTCAAAGCTACAATGGTAGAATCGTTTCCGTCAATAGATTGGTATTTATTGATATATTTCAAATAGGGAAATCCTTCGGCAAACTTTTCAATGTCAAAATAGGCCCAGACAATATTTAGTTTTGTGAGGAATATTTGTTTCCTGTCCAAAACAGCTTGACTAAGCTGTAGAGATTTTTTGTAATAATAAATTCCTTTGTCGTATTGCTTTTTGTCAAAACAATAGATGTTACCTAAGTTGTTGTAAAATTGTTTTTTTAAAGTGTTGTCGTTTGTTTTGTTAACGTAGTAAAGTCCTAGATTGTAATAGTGTAACGCTTTTAAAGGTTCTGTTAGTTCATCAAAGTTGGAAGCAATGATTAAGTAAGAATTGGCAATTAAAGTATTGTCTTTGTTTTTAATGGCTTGTTCTAATGCAACCCTTGATTTTAATAGTGATTTTTCATAATCGCGATTAATCCTGTTT
Source organism: Flavobacterium sp. (assembly GCA_035273645.1). Classification (GTDB taxonomy): domain Bacteria; phylum Bacteroidota; class Bacteroidia; order Flavobacteriales; family Flavobacteriaceae; genus Flavobacterium. The sequence goes on from DATEOV010000324.1 coordinate 2,078, forward strand.
GCCCTTGCGTCTTTTATTAGTTTAACAGTTTCTTTTTGTGATAGTGTTTTGTTTTGGGCGAGAGAGGTTTGACTAAAATAGATTA
>DATEOV010000325.1:0-5271 GCA_035273645.1 Flavobacterium sp.
AAAAAAACCTCAAAAAACCTGTCTAAAAAACAAGAATTTTGAGGAGAATTTTATCCTATAAAAAGATACGCCTTTCGTCAAAAAAAATAATTACAATTGAATTCTTTCTAAAAGACATTTTTAATTTGATTATAATCAATGAAATATTTTACGCTAATGGAAACCACATGACTTAAATCTTCATTATTAAGCATACTTGTGTAGTTGTTTCCAAAATCTTTATTGATTAAATTATCATATTTTGCGGCATTGCTTCGGTACAAAATAGTCAATTGACTTCCAGGAGCAAACCACCAATTATAAGACACATCAAAATTCCAAGTAATCAGATCTTGATTTTTATTATCCGTATAGCCATCATAAGAAATTAATCGTCCGTTGTCTTCTAGTTCATAAAATTCTTTATTCTCGGTGTAAGACCAATAATAACGGGCAGAAAGATCAAAATTCATTTTACTGTTCAACGAATACTTCCCGTTGAGATTATTGGTATAATTAACTATATTCCGATTTGCATAAATTATGGTATTGGGAGCCAAAGCATCGTTATTGGAACTGCTGTCAACATAACCCTTGTTATTATTTTGGCGAAAAAAATTGAATTCATAATTTAATGCCAAGTGGTCATTGAAACGGTATCTCGGACTTAAATAAAATCCATACGATTTTCTTTTCGTCTCATTCAACACTGTGACTGAAGGTTCAAAATCAAAGGCAAATTTATTATTGTAATTGGTCGATATAGAAAACCAGCCACCAAAACGAGTAGGATCAATACTATAACGCCCCTCGGTTCTAGGTTCATAGTAATTATAGGTTTCTACTGGACGATAATTCATACCAAAACCAACATAATGGTTTTTCTTTGTAGTCGAATTTAAGTTGAAATTGATTTGGTCAGATTGCACTTTACCGGTTTCTTTCTGAAACTGAGTATAAGCATTGATATTCGTATTGAATGAATTAAATAATTTGGTTGGACTAAGAATTCTATAACTTGTAAATCCATTAAAACTATAATAATTAGTTTCAAAAATAATCCCCAAATCATTGTTATCAAAATCTTTTGTGACCAAATTAGCCCCAAAATTAGAACGAAACTTACCGCTTGTTTCCGCAAAATTCAAAGTCGTATTGATACCGTCTTTTTCACTTTCAATATCATTCACATAACTATATTCTAAATTTCCAGATAAATTATAAGTATTCTTTGCAGTGTTTAAATCCCAAACCAAAGCCGAAACATTCCCGTCTCTAAAAGAACCATTTCTAGTCACATTAGTGTTTATTAAAGACACCGATGAGTTTTTATGAAAGCGTTGGTCAAAAACCAACACATTGTAATTTGTTAACGGCTCTACTAAAACCCTACGTGTATCTTGTGTAATGGTGTCTTTAATAGTCGCATAAGTTTTTTGGGTTACAGCATTCAAATATCCAATTCCCAGTCCTCCTTTTGTCCTACCTGATATTTTGGTAGCATTATAAAGATCTACTGTTGTTGGATTTTCTATTATTTCTTCATTAGCATTAGTCTCAGGAGTAAAAGAAGGCGGTCCTCCGATTCTTCTGGAATAAAAAAGATTTCCTTTATTGAATAAGTCAGTCCCCTCAGTAAAAAAGGCACGATTTTCATTGAATTGTTGCTCGAAAGGTGACAAATTCAGAATTCTATCGTCATATTTGGTTTGCCCAAAGTCAGGAATAAGCATAGCATCAAGCGTAAAAGCATCGTTTATTCCATATTTGATATCCAAACCTCCTTTTAATTCGCCGTACGTTTTTTGACTGTCATTAGCATAAGTATAAAAAGACGCATACGGCAAAAAGAAAAGTCTCGTAGGGGTTTTTATATTTTCAATTCCATCCACTGTACCATTTTGTTGGGTAAATGTTCCAATTTTAGAATCAATAAAATTCCATGAATATTTTTGACGATCTCTTCTTATTTCCCTAAAAAAATTAACCCCCCAAGTTTGTTTGCTTTCACTGGAAAATCGCAAAGCGGCGTAAGGAATTCGCATTTCAACAACCCAACCGAAAGAAGTAATAAGTGCTTTACTATCCCAAACCGCATCCCAAGAATAGTCTTCCCCATTACTGTCGGTTGCCAAACAATCGGCTTGACCGTCTGCAGCGTTTACAAAAAACTGAAAATTTTGCTGTCCATCATTGTACCCATTGACAAACACACCAAAAAAATCGGATGCACCAAAATCGTCTCTTTTGTTTAATTCCCGTAGGATTTTGCTTGGCTCATCGTCATACATCAAAGCACCAATATAAATAGCCTCATTATCATACAGAACTCGAACTTCAGTTCTTTTATTTTCGGGAACTATTTTACCATTATCCGGTTGAAACATAACAAAATCAGTTGCAATAGGAACCGATTGCCAAATTACTTCGTCTAATTTTCCGTCCAATGTTATTTTTTCAGTAGTAAATTTTGTTTGCAAAGATTTCTTCTGACTATACATCAAAGTTGAAAATAAAAGAAAATAGAAGAAATAATACTTTTTCATGAAAACAATAATTTTAAATGGCATAACATATTAAATCAGATTTTGAATTTAAAATTTGAATTTAATAAGTGTTGCATCAATAGACTATTGATTACAGTTTATGTTACAGTTTTGTAAAAAAATGATTAAAATTTATTTTTTACCACATTATAGTCAATGTAATAGCGAATACTAACAGAAAAAATATTAGTCAAATTACTATTGAAAATATCTGATAAATTGGTCGAAAGGTCTTTTACGACTTGATTGGTCTCTTCCAAACCATAATTCCGGTACAGGACAATCATTTCGCTTCCGGGAGCAAACCACCATGAGTAGGATAAGTCTAAGTTCCAAGAGTTGAAATTTTTGTTTTTGTTAAGGTTATAATTAGGATTTGGAGTTAAATAACCATCGTCTTGTAGCGTAAAGAATTCATGATTATCCGCATAAGACCAGTAGTAACGGACATCCAGATTTAAAGCCATTCTATTGGTAATGGCAAATTTCCCAGTAAGGGTATTTTGAAGAATTTCTCTATTTCTTTCGGCAAATACAATTCCCAAATCGTCGTAGCCCACACGTCCTCTGTCATTTCTTTTGGTAGTATAATCCAAGGCATACTCTAATGAAAATTGATTATTGAATCGATATTTTGGGTTAATGTAGATTTCATAAGTTTGCCTATTTTCTTCATTAAATTTCGTAAATGAAACAGTCGCATCAACCGTAAAAGCATGGTTCCTATTCAATTCAAACCCAAAATAAGAAGATACTCTTTTTGGAACATAGACATAACGCCCGTACTCCCGAGGCTCATAAAAATCAAAAGTTTCTTGCGGGGTGAATAGCAAAGAAAACTCATAATAAGTGTTTTTCAAAGAAGAAGCTCCTAAAGTTGTCTTTAGATAATCATCCTGTATTTTGCCTGTCGTATTTTGAATTTCTAAATTAGCTTCCTGAAGAACTTTAAAGGTATTGAAAACAGAAGTTGGATTCAAGATTCTATAGCTCGCATTTGCATAGCCTCCATGATAGTTGGTATAATAAATCAGTCCAAGGTCATTAACATCATAATCTTCGGAAATATACTTTCCCGAAATTTCATACCTAACTTTACCGCTTGTTTTTTCAAAATTCAAAGCGGTTTTATAGCCGTCATAATCTTCAAAAGTATTTACAGTACTGTATTTAAAATCCCCGTTTAGACTATAGCTATTTTTCTTGGTATTCAAGTCAAATAAAAGCCCAGAAACATTGGCATCTCTAAAACTTCCGTTACGAATAGTATTAGTATTGATAAAGGTAACTGAGGAATTTTGATTAAAACGCTGATCCAAAACAACAATATTGTAATTGGCAAGCGGCTCAATTACTTCTTTTCTGCTGGTTGAAGCTACAGTGTCTTTTATGGTTGCGTATGTTTTTTCGGTAATGGCGTTCAAAAAACCAATTCCCAAACCTTTTTTTGTACGCCCCGAAATTTTGATCGCATTGAGTAAATCAACAGTACTTGGATAATCTGTAATTTCTTCATTTTCTCCCACTGTTGGGTCTGAACTCGGATATCCTCCTATTCTTCTTGAATAAAAAAGGTTTCCTTTAGAAAACAGCTCAGTTCCTTCTGTAAAAAAGGGTCTGTTTTCATCCAATTTTTGTTCGAATGGTTCGAGGTTTAAAATGGCATTGTCAAATTTGGTTTGTCCAAAATCTGGCACCAAAATAGCATCCAGAGTAAAAGCATCATTTATCCCGTACTTGATATCGAGCCCTCCCTTGAAAGTATTATCCGATTGGGTATCGTCTTTCTGATTGTAAAATGAAACGTAGGGAATAAAGAATAATCGAGTTGGGGTTTTGATGTTTTCAATCCCTTCGAGCAATCCATTTTGCGTAAGTTCTGCTCCAATTTTAGTATCAATTCGGTTCCAGGAATACACTTGCACATCACGCTCAATATTCCTAAGAAAATTGATACCCCAAGTTTGCTTATTTGAATTTGGGAAACGTATAGCCGCATAAGGAATTTTCATTTCTATAACCCAACCCTTATCTGTTATCACTGCTTTACTGTCCCAAATAGCATCCCATGAGAAATCTTTGTAATCTTCAGTAGCAATGCAATCTAGTTGCACCCCAGCTGCTGTCACATAAAATCTAAAATCCTGTTGTCCGTCATTAAACCCATTAATAAAAATTGAAAAATAATCGGTTACCCCAAAACTATCTCTGTTGGTAATTTCCTTTTTAATTTTGCTAGGGTTTTCGTCATATAATGTTGCCGCAATATAAACTGCGTCATTGTCGTAAATTACTTTAACTTCTGTTTTTTTATTTTCATTTATTGACCTACCATTATCAGGCTGATACATAACGAAATCGGATGCAATTTCGGCCGAATTCCATGCATCTTCCGATATTTTACCATCAATAGAAATCTTAGTTGTAATAGACTTCGTATTAAGCGTCTTTTTTTGACCGTATAGTAAATTTGTACAAATAATTATGAAAAAAACAATACTGTTTCTAATTATGGTCATAAAAAGATATTGATTTATAACAAAAGTAACATAATATTTTAAAAAAAATACTAGCAAAAATTTCTTTTTCTGTAAAAAAAATCGACAAAAAGTTAAAATTAACTGCCAAAATGCATTTTTATTTTGCTAAGTTGTAATAGTTTGTATATTTGTAATCCCCAAATTAGTTTACAACCAAATGAAATACAATGCTTTATAAAATATTTATCTCTACATTCTACCTATTT
>DATEOV010000326.1:0-2764 GCA_035273645.1 Flavobacterium sp.
GAATAGGCTGAATAGCATCAAAAAAAATCCCGTCTTCTAGAGAACGGGATTTTGAGAATATTTTTTTAAGTATACGCATTTATGCTTTGTAATCTAATTTTTTTACCAAAACACAAGCATTGTGGCCACCAAAACCAAATGTATTACTCATTACAACGTTCATTTCTCTTTTTTGAGCAACGTTAAAAGTAAAGTTTAATTTTGGATCAATATTTTCGTCATCTGTAAAATGATTGATTGTTGGAGGAACAATACCATATTTTAATGAAAGAATACAAGATATAGCTTCAATTGCTCCAGTAGCACCAAGTAAGTGACCTGTCATTGATTTTGTTGAATTCAAATTCATTGTGTAAGCGTGTTCGCCAAAAACGTGTAGAATTGCTTTTGATTCCCCGATATCACCAAGAGGAGTTGAAGTTCCATGCATATTTACACCATCTACATCAGTTGGTTCTAATCCAGCATCTCTTAAACAGTTTAACATTACATTTTTAGCTCCTAATCCTTCAGGATGTGGTGCAGTAATGTGATAAGCATCTGCAGACATTCCGCCTCCACCAATTTCACAGTAAATTTTTGCTCCACGAGCCACAGCATGTTCGTATTCTTCTAGAATTAATGCTCCAGCACCTTCACCCAATACAAATCCATCTCTGTCTTTGTCCATAGGTCTTGAAGCTGTTTTTGGATCGTCATTTCTGGTTGATAAGGCATGCATAGCATTAAAGCCTCCCATTCCTGCAATTGTTACAGCTGCTTCTGAACCACCTGTTACTATTGCATCGGCATGACCTAGTCTAATGTAATTGAAAGCATCAATGATAGCGTTTGTTGATGATGCACAAGCTGAAACAGTTGTGAAATTTGGACCTCTAAGTCCATATTTCATTGAAATAAGTCCGCCTGCAATATCTGCAATCATTTTTGGTATGAAGAAAGGATTAAACTTTGGTGTACCATCTCCGGCTGCAAAATTAAGAACCTCAATTTGAAAAGTTTCTAATCCTCCAATTCCTGAACCCCAAATAACCCCTACTCTGTCTTTATTTAATGTGTCAAAATCGAAACCGGCATCTTTTACAGCTTCGTCTGAGGCAACCATAGCGTATTGTGCGTAACGGTCCATTTTTCTTGCCTCTTTTCTGTCTATGAAGTCTTCAACATTGAAGTTTTTTACTTCACAGGCAAATTTTGTTCTAAATTTTGAAGCATCGTAATAGGTTATTGGAGCAGCTCCACTAACACCATTGATTAGACCATTCCAAAATTCCTCAATATTATTACCAATGGGAGTAAGAGCACCAAGGCCTGTTACAACAACTCTTCTTAAAACCATAACGTTTTTATTTTTGTTATCTTTTAACAAATAAAGCCCATGCTTTCTATACTATAAGAAGTAACTAAAAGAGACATGGGTATTATAATGTAAATATAATTTGATTGAAGTTCAATCGAAAAATTTATTTAATCAAATAATAACACCCGATTTTTAAAACTTTAAAATTTTAGAAATCGGGTGTGTCATTATTATTTTTTAGCTTCCTCGATGTAAGAGATAGCTTGACCTACAGTAGCGATGTTTTCTGCTTGATCGTCTGGAATTTGGATATCAAATTCTTTTTCGAATTCCATAATAAGCTCAACAGTGTCTAATGAGTCAGCTCCCAAATCATTAGTGAAGCTTGCTTCTGTTACAACTTCGTTTTCGTCAACACCTAATTTGTCTACGATAATCGCTTTTACTCTTGATGCAATGTCTGACATAATCTTTTAATTTTAGAATTTAATTTGTTGGCAAAAATAAAACAACTTTATTTTAAAACAACTATTTAGTGAATAAATGTGTGTACTAATTTATAAAATTTATTTCAACAAAGATTTCTTAAATCTATTTATTTTCGTTTTTTATTCCTTTTTTTGCATAAAATTAAAAAATGGAATTATGAAAAGAATACTGATATTTGCTTCTGGATCGGGGACTAACGCTGAAAATATTATAAAATATTTTGGCAATAGATCTACTGGAACCGTAGTGGCGGTTTTTTCAAATAATTCGAATGCAACCGTTCTTGATAAAGCAAAAAAATTAGCTGTTCCGACCGTTATTTTTTCAAAAGAAGAATTAAATTTAGGAAAAACATTACAAAAAGTCAATGATTTCCAACCTGATTTGATAGTCTTGGCTGGATTTTTACTTAAATTTCCCGAAAATTTGATTGAAGCTTATCCAAATCGCATAATAAATATACATCCGGCATTATTACCAAAATTTGGTGGAAAGGGCATGTATGGTATGCATATTCATAAAGCTGTAGTCGAAAATAATGAAAGAGAAACAGGGATTACCATTCATTATGTAAATGAAAACTATGATGAAGGTAATATTATATTTCAAGAAAGTGTTGCTCTTTCAGAAGTCGATACCCCAGAATCGGTAGCAGTAAAAATCCATGCACTGGAACAAGAATATTTTCCTGTGATTATTGAAAAGCTTCTAACTTCTAATCTCTAATTCTATACTTTGGAATACGACGTACATATATATACGGATGGAGCTGCCAAAGGCAATCCTGGAAATGGGGGCTATGGAGTGGTCATGGAATGGGTGGGAAAACCTTATAAAAAAGAATTTTACGAAGGCTTTAGATATACAACCAATAACCGAATGGAATTGCTAGGTGTTATTGTGGGTTTAGAAAAATTAAAAAAAGAAAATACAGCTGTTTTGGTAGTTTCAGATTCAAAGTATGTTGTGGATGCT
>DATEOV010000327.1:0-2344 GCA_035273645.1 Flavobacterium sp.
TAAGAATAAGTAGTTGATGTCATTTTTTATGTATTTTGACAAAAAGATGATATTCAATCGTGATAATTCATTTTTGCAAACATTATTATTTGTATTTTTGTTTTTATACTTCGTTTCTTTTTTAGAAATTTAAATACCGTATAATATGAATGAAAATTCCATAGATTCTGGATTTTTTTCAAGAGCTAATTTAAGATTAAGCATTCGTAACTTAAGTTATTTACCAAGGTGGATAATAGTTATGATTGATTTTTCAGTTTTGATTGTTACCTTTTTCTTTACCTTGCTTATTTTTAGAGGTACAGGTTTGAAATACATCAATACAACTCATGATGTGTTTTTTATTTTTTGTTTTTTTGGGTTTAATATTTTCTTTTTTTGGTTGTTCAGAACTTATTCAGGAATTATCAGGCACTCGTCCTATATTGATGCGGTAAAACTTTTGTTTTCACAAATGTCTGTATTGGTGGTGTTTTTGGTTTTTAATTTTGCATATGAATTATTGTATAATGAGAGAGTATTTTTGACGACAGCACTCTTTATTAATGTGGTACTTTCTTTTTGTGGATTATTTTTATACCGTGTTGTTGTCAAGCAAACCTTTGAATTGTATCTTTCAGAGAAAAGCACAACCAAGTTAATACGTACTATTATATATGGAACTGATGCAAATGCTATTTCGGTTGCAAATGCTTTAAAATTTGAAACTCCAACTCGTTTTAAAATTGTTGGTTTCGTTGATAGGAATAATCAGAATGCTTCCAAAAGGATGTTGGATTTACCGATATTGGTTCAAAAGAAAAAATTACCTTCTCTTATGCGTTCTGTCGGAGCGGAGGCTGTAATTATGGCTGATAAAAGTTTAGAAAAGGAAGAGCAACTGATCATAGTGGATCAATGTTTGGAATTTAATTATAGAGTATATACAGTGCCTTTGATTACCGACTGGGAAAATCAAAAAGAGATTTCTCAAAAGGTAAAGAATATTCAAATTGAAGATTTATTGGAAAGAAAACCAATTGTCTTAGACAATAAGTCTATTTCAAAACAATTGAAAGACAAAACGGTTTTAATTTCTGGTGCTGCGGGGTCTATTGGTAGTGAAATAGTTAGGCAGGTTTTGACATTTAATCCAAAAAGAGTGATTATCTTGGATCAAGCAGAAACCCCTTTGCATCATTTGAGCCTTGAATTGGAAAAAATACATTCAAAATCAAAGATTCATAATGTCATTGCCGATGTACGAAATAAGGAAGCAATGAGCAGGGTTTTTAAATTATATAGGCCGCAAGTGGTATATCATGCAGCAGCATATAAACATGTACCCTTAATGGAGGAAAATCCATCACAAGCGATTTTGACCAATATTGAAGGTACTAAACATTTGGCTGATTTGTCTTGTGAATATGAAGTGATAAAATTTGTAATGGTTTCTACAGACAAGGCTGTTAATCCAAGCAATGTTATGGGGGCCAGCAAAAGAATTGCAGAAAAATATGTGCAATCTTTGCAAATGAAAAATCAAAGTGAGAATAAGTACAATGCTACTAAATTTATTACCACTCGTTTTGGAAATGTTCTGGGGTCAAATGGATCTGTAGTTCCTTTGTTTACAAAACAAATAGCCAATGGTGGTCCTGTTACCATTACCCATCCTGATATTATTCGTTATTTTATGACTATTCCAGAAGCATGTCAGTTGGTTTTAGAAGCTGGCGCAATGGGGAACGGAGGGGAGATATACATATTTGACATGGGTAAACCTGTTAGAATTTTAGATTTAGCCAAAAAAATGATCAAATTAGCAGGATTTATTCCTGATAGAGATATTAAGATAGAAATTGTAGGTTTACGACCGGGAGAAAAATTATATGAAGAGTTGTTAAATGATACAGCAAAGACAGTACCAACTTACCATGAAAAAATCATGATTGCCGAAGAGATTCAAGATGAATTTGAAAATTTGCATACTGATATTAATGAACTGATAGGAATTGCCAATTTCTTTGACAATGATGATATTGTTGCTAAGATGAAAGTTATTGTGCCAGAGTTTAAGAGTATGAATTCTACTTTTGAAATTTTGGATAAATAAATAGTATCAAAATAGAGATAGAAAAGGTTTACAGGGATTTCCCTGTGAACCTTTTTTGATTGTAGAGGGTGCTTTTTTTACCATGTAATATCCACACAAGTTTAACCAATTATTCAACCTCGTTTCCAAATCCTCTCCAAAGGCTGGGCGAGCTTCTTGGAGGGAAAAGCATTATTTCTAAAGTATAATCCTTTTCTTTGCAACTTAAATAGAATGCAATTTTTTTTTAATAAATTATGTTTTTTAATT
>DATEOV010000328.1:0-3659 GCA_035273645.1 Flavobacterium sp.
TAAAAAACATATAAGAACTCTTTTTGCCCCATTGATGTTGATAATGTGTGTGGTTTTGTTCTCTTCTTTCGAAACAAACCCAAAACTGCCAATTGCCGGCGAACCGATCAAATTAGGTTTTATTCCCTTGACAGATTGTTCGCCAATCGTAATGGCCAAAGAACTGGGTTTATTCAAAAAATACGGTGTTGAGGTTATCGTAACCAAAGAAACATCTTGGGCCAATGTTCGTGATAAAATACTAACAGGCGAATTGGACGGAGCACACTGTTTATACACTATGCCATTTTCAGTTTACACTGGAGTAGGAGGAAAGGCAGGTTCTGAAATGAAAATAGCGATGATGCTTAACGTAAACGGACAAGCGATCACATTATCAAATGATTTCTGCGGAAAAGTAGGATTCAAGCAAATGAATAAAGTAACTCCTGTTGTGGCTGCAAAATTGAAAGCCGAAAAAGAAGTGACTTTCGCGATGACTTTCCCAGGAGGAACCCATGATTTGTGGTTGAGAAACTGGATGTCATTAGCAGGTCTAAATCAAAAAGCGGTAAAAATCATCACGATTCCTCCTCCGCAAATGGTTGCCAACATGAAAGTGGGTAACATGGACGGATACTGTGTAGGTGAGCCTTGGGGCGGTGTTGCCGTAAAACAAGGAATTGGATTTACACAAATTGCCTCTCAAGATATTTGGAAAGACCACCCAGAAAAAGCATTGGTTGTAAACAAAGAATTTAGCTCTTCCCGTCGCGAGGATCTTAAAAAAGTTATGAAAGCTATTCTAGAAGCTTGTATCTGGCTTGATAATCCGGCCAATCGCAAGAAAGCGGCCGCCATCATTGGGAAAGCGCCTTATGTAAACGCTCCTGCAGATGTTATCGAAGGAAGATTAATGGGAGATTATAACTTGGGCTGCAACCAAGGAACGGAAGTATATGACAAAGATTATATGCTGTTTTACAAAGGAGGAACTGTAAACTATCCTCGTAAATCACATGCTATCTGGGCAATGGCACAGTTTGTAAGATTTGGATATTTGAAAGAAGAGCCTAATTATAAAGCGATCGCCGATAAATTGATCCTTCAGGATTTATACGAAGAAGTAGCCACAAGCATGAAAATCAAGATCCCTGCAGATGATATGAAACCTTTCTCTCTTACGATTGACAAAACGGTTTTCAATCCAGCAAATCCATCCGCTTATTTAAAGGTAGTGAAACATTAAAATAAGAAGCTAAGATTCTGAGTTGCTAAGATTCTAAGTCTTTTAAAAATCTCAGAAACTTAGAGACTCAGAGTCTTAGAAAATAAAAAAACAACATTAAAACACAGCATTATGTCACATTCAACTACAGCAACAATCGAAGAAGATGAGGTAGCAGGAAGCTATTCTCTTCTCAACACTTTTGGAAAAGTAATTAAGAAAGAAAGCCTTAAAAATGCGTCAATCTATATTTTAGAAAAAGCAAAATCAATTGTATTTGCTTGTATTGGATTGACAGTTTTTTGCGGATTTTGGAGCTTATTAAGTTATTATACAAAGGATGCTCTTCCTGGACCAACAGCAACTCTAAAGGTTTTATACGAAATGTTGAGCGACCCTTTTTATGATTATGGGCCAAACGACAAAGGAATCGGACTGCAATTGTTTGTTTCTATCAAAACTGTTTTATTAGGGTTTTCATTGGGTTCTTTATTTGCAATTCCGTTCGGAATCCTGATTGGTGCGAGTTCTTTTTTCAAAAAAGTGTTTTATCCGATCGTTCAGTTCTTAAAACCGGTTTCGCCTTTGGCTTGGTTTCCTATCGGTCTGGTAGTTTTCAAAGACACTGGAATGGCAACTATATTCATCGTGTTTATCACCTCTTTATGGTCCACATTGATCAACACTTCTTTTGGAGTAAGTACTATTCCGCAAGATCATAAAAATGTGGCTAAGGCTTTTGGCTTTTCAAAATGGAGATATTTAACCAAAGTTGTTTTCCCATACACCTTGCCTCACATTATCACAGGATTGCGATTGAGCATCAGCGTTGCGTGGCTGGTAATTGTTGCTGGCGAAATGCTGTCAGGCGGTGCAGGAATCGGATTTTTCGTTTGGGACAGTTGGAATGCATTAAGCCTTGAAAAAGTGATTTCGGCCATCATCATCATCGGATTTGTGGGAATTATTTTTGACGGATTTTTCACAATGATTGAAAACAAGGTATCGTATAAAGCTTAGGAAGACACTAAGGTTCTGAGTTACTAAGATTTTAAAGTTTTAGTTTCTGAACATCTCAGCATCTTAGAAACTTAGCAACTTTTTTAACTAAAAAAACAAACGTTATGAGCTATTTAGAAATAAAAGATTTGGAAATTTCTTTTCCAACTCCAAAAGGGAAATACATTGCAGTTAGAGATATTAACCTTTCTATCAAAAAAGGGGAAATCATATCCATCATCGGACATTCAGGTTGCGGAAAATCAACTATTATGAATGCGATAGGAGGAATGTTAACCCCAACAGGTGGATCGGTAGTATTGGATAATAAAAACATCAAAGGGCCAGGACCAGATCGTGGAATTGTTTTTCAAAACTATTCGTTATTGCCTTGGCTAACGGTAGAAAACAATATTTTTCAGGCGGTAGATTCGGTTATGGATTGTTCCAAAGAAGAGAAACACGAAATCGTGATCAAAAACCTCCAAATGGTTAATCTGTTCCAACACAAAGATAAATTGCCTGGTCAACTTTCAGGAGGAATGAAACAAAGAGTAGCCATAGCGAGAGCCTTTGCGATCAACCCCGGAGTATTATTGATGGACGAACCTTTTGGTGCGCTTGATGCCTTAACCAAAGGTTCTATGCAACTTGAAGTTCTGAAATTGTGGAATCTGAATAACAGAGAAAAAACGATCGTAATGATTACGCATGATATTGAAGAAGCCTTGTTTTTGTCAGATCGAATTGTGGTTTTGCACAATGGTCCTGCATCAACTATCCGTGAAATTGTTACGGTAAATTTACCAAGACCTAGAAATAAAATTGAAATCGTAAAAACCCCTGAATATATTGAATTAAGAGATCATTTATTACATCTCTTAACCGACCATTTCTCGATTGAGGATATGGGGGTTACCTATAAAAATTAGTTAATTTTGTTGCCAAAAAAAGCCTTTTCAACTCTTGAAAAGGCTTTTTTGTATATAAAAAATTCCAAACTCCTTATATAAAAATGGAATTTGGAATTTAAGATTTAGGAATTTTTATCAAAATTCTTATTTCGTTTCTTCTTCTTTTTTGTCAGCTGGCTGATCGTCTTTGGCTGCGTTTTTGAATTCTTTAATTCCGCTTCCTAGACCTTTCATTAATTCTGGAATTTTTTTACCTCCAAAAAGTAATAAAAGAACTGCCAATATAACAAGGATTTCTGGTAAACCTAATCTTCCCATGATTGAATATTTTTTTATGCCGTAGCAAATTTGTAATGAATCTAATGTGCAAATGTATATAGAATAACTTAATACACATTCATTTTGACTGATTTATTTGCTTTTGACAGCGTTAAATATTTTATAAAATTGCAAGGTTAGGAATTCAACTACTTAGAAGAGGCTAGTGTTGGCAACGCTTTAAATTATTATATTTGTGACTTAAACAAATACCATGTCCA
>DATEOV010000329.1:0-10048 GCA_035273645.1 Flavobacterium sp.
AGTTGTGGGTATGAATGTTTTTTCAATAGCATTGGTTTTAACCATACTGTTGTATATAACAAATATCAAGAAAAGTATTTTAGATAATTACAATAATCAATTTGAGAATGAAATTACCAGAATTTCACATCTTGTGTTCAATCAAGTTGTTACTTCGATGGAGAGAAGCGATTTTGTAGATTATCTTAAAACAAAAGATTCCAGTTGGTATAATAAAATGTATTCAGATCCAAGTCTCTTTAAATCTGACTATATAGGGGTTTATGGTTTGGATAATAAAATTATTAATCATACCAATACAACTAAAATAAAAGAAGTTGATTTTGTCCCAAAAGAAGCTTTAACTGCTTTAAATAAATCAGGAAAATCTCGTTTTTATTTAAAAACATCCGATGGAATAATTCAAGTCTTTGGTATTGCCATTTCGAAATCAAATGACGTAATAAATTCAAAACCGGAAGGGTACTTTATTTTAGCAAGAAGAATAGATACCCCTTTCAAACAAAGGATTGAGAAAATAACAAATTCTACAATAACTATATTCAACAATCAAAATAATAAAGCAGTTAAGAATTATATTCTTCAATATAAAGCTGATTTGAAGGATTATAAAAATCAATTTGTAGCACGTGTTTATTTTGAAAGACCTTTTGAGAAGTTTATTGCAACCATTTTAAAAAGTCTTTATTTTATATTGTTTATTTCTTTAATCTTGCTGTTGCTGAGCTTTGTTTATACCAAAAAATGGATTTCTATCCCATTACATGCCATTACCAAAGCACTAGAAACAGGGAATAAAGACGCTATTGAAATTTTAAAAAATACGGAAGGTGATTTTAAAAACATTGGAAGTCTTTTTGAAGAAAATGCCAAACAAAAAAGCAAATTGGTAAAAGCAAAATTAAAAGCCGAAGAAAATGACAAATTGAAATCTTCTTTTTTATCCAATTTATCACATGAGATAAGAACTCCAATTAATGCAATAGTTGGATTTAATGAACTGCTTATGAATACTGAAGTAGGAAAAGAAGAACAACAAGAATATTTATCCGTTATTGACAAAAGTGGAAAAAATTTGATTGCTATTATTGATGATCTTATTGAAATGTCAAAAATAGAATCTCATCAGACAAAACCTAATTATACTGCCGTAAATATGGAGTCTTGTGTCAAAGATTTGTACGACAGTATTAAAATCACAAATAAAAAAGCTAAAAAAATAGATTTCAAATTAATTGAGAGTAAAAAACCAGCTCCATATCCTATAAAAACGGATGAAGTAAAACTAAAACAGATTATTACAAATCTCGTTACTAATGCATTAAAGTTTACCGAACAAGGGTCTGTTGAATTTGGTTATGAAATTGACGAACCAAATAATCAAATTGTATTCAGGGTAAAAGATACTGGTTTTGGGATTGATGAAAACAATCAGCAATATATCTTTGATCGTTTTAGAAGAGTGGGAGGGGATCATACAATCAAAATTGGCGGACTTGGTTTAGGTCTTGCTATTTCTAAAGCCTATGCCGAAATGCTGGGTGGAACCATTGCGTTAGAATCGAAACTGGGAAAAGGATCGGAGTTTTATTTTACCATCCCTTTGGAGTATGTAAAATCACAAAAAATTAAAGTTCAACCTGTTAATGAAGTCAGTATTTCTATAGGTGGAGAAGAAGGAACTATACTAATTGCTGAGGACGACAATATTAATTTCTTGTTGTTTCAAAAGATAATGAAAGCTAAAAATTATAGAATAATTCGTGCCGAAAATGGTCAAGAAGCGGTTGATATTTGCTTTAATAATCCGAATATTGATTTGGTATTAATGGATATTAAAATGCCTATGATGGATGGATTTGAAGCTCTTGAAAAAATCGCACCAATAAGACCGAATCTTCCTGTAATAGCCCAAACTGCATTTTCATCTAATGAAGATAAAGATAAAATTTTCAAGGCCGGATTTACGGATTACATAACAAAACCTATTAACAGAGAACGGTTGTTTGAAATAATAGATGTCATTTTAAAAAAGGAAGTTTCTTAGCTTTAAATTATGATTTTTAATAGCTGAAATTATACAAACAAAAAAAGGAATAAGAATAAAATCAACCATTAAAACCTGTTATATTTGCAAAAAGGAATAAACTAAAAATGAAAGGATTGAAACAACGTTGGGGACTTACATCCGATTGGCAATTAGCCGTCATATTTGTTGTTTTTGCTATTACTGGGTCTGCTTCAGCTTATTTATCTAAACCTTTTTGTATGTGGTTAGGAATCGGGAAGGAAGAATTAGGACACTGGTACACCCCAATTCGCTTACTGTTGATTTTTCCTATTTATCAAGTTTTATTGGTAGCGATAGGTTTTCTTTTTGGTCAATTTAAATTCTTTTGGGCTTTTGAAAAGAAAATGCTTAAAGGAATGGGTTTGGGATTTTTGTTTAAAGAGTAATTTTTTATAAAGATCTGAATTTAAAATCTAAAACTGGCTGTCAATATCATTCTTGATAACTTTGCAGTATTCCTCTTTTAAAATTTATCGAATTGCACTACATTAGCACACTCGAGGTATTTGCGATAAGCAAAGACTGAACAGAACGCAGTTAAATTCGATAAAATTCCAAAATGTCAGATCAAAATCAATACACCGAAGATAATATCCGTTCTCTCGACTGGAAAGAACACATCCGTATGCGTCCCGGGATGTACATTGGTAAACTGGGTGATGGTTCTTCGCCAGATGATGGTATTTATATTTTATTAAAAGAGGTCCTCGACAACTGTATTGATGAGTTCGTTATGGGCTCTGGAAAAACCATTGAAGTGACTATCAAAGACAAAACAGTTTCGATTCGTGATTACGGACGCGGAATTCCGTTAGGGAAAGTTGTTGACGTAGTTTCGAAAATGAACACGGGAGGAAAGTACGATTCTAAAGCTTTCCAGAAATCAGTAGGTTTGAATGGTGTCGGAACAAAAGCAGTTAATGCTTTATCTAATTATTTCCGAGTAGAATCTGTTCGTGACGACAAACAAAAAGCAGCTGAGTTTTCTGCAGGAAATTTAGTTTTAGAAGAGGATATAATTGATACCACCAAGCGAAAAGGGACTAAAGTTACTTTTACACCTGATGAAACCATTTTCAAAAACTACAAATTCCGTATGGAATATGTTGTCAAAATGGTAAAAAATTATTGTTATCTAAACAATGGTTTGACAATCATTTTTAATGGTGAAAAGTATATTTCGGAGAATGGTCTTAGAGATTTATTGGAAGAAACTATTAGCGAAGAAGACTTAGAATATCCGATTATTCATTTGAAAGAACATGATATTGAGATTGCTTTAACGCATAGTAAGACACAATATAGCGAAGAATATCACTCTTTTGTTAACGGTCAGAATACCACGCAAGGAGGGACGCATTTAGCAGCTTATAGAGAAGCAATTGTTAAAACTATTCGTGAGTTTTACAATAAGAGCTTCGAGGCGTCAGATGTTCGTAAATCAATTGTGAGTGCGATAAGCATCAAAGTAATGGAACCCGTTTTTGAATCTCAGACCAAAACCAAATTAGGTTCGATGGATATGGGGTCTGATGACGGAACACCACCTGTTTCAGTTCGTACATTTATAAATGATTTTATTAAAAACAAATTAGATAATTATTTACATAAAAACCCAGCAACGGCAGAAGCTTTATTACGTAAAATTCTCCAGGCTGAACGCGAAAGAAAAGAATTGTCAGGAATTCGAAAACTGGCTACAGACCGCGCCAAAAAAGCGAATCTTCACAATAAAAAATTAAGGGATTGCCGTGCGCATCTTCCTGATACCAAAAATCCAAGAAATTTAGAAAGCACACTTTTTATTACCGAAGGGGATTCGGCTTCCGGGTCGATTACCAAGTCCCGTGACGTGAATACACAGGCGGTTTTTAGTTTGCGTGGTAAGCCTTTGAATTCGTATGGAATGAGCAAGAAAATTGTTTATGAGAATGAAGAATTCAATTTATTGCAGGCAGCTTTGGATATTGAGGACGGATTGGAAAAACTGCGTTATAACAACATCGTAATCGCAACCGATGCCGATGTCGACGGTATGCACATTCGTTTGTTATTGATTACTTTTTTCCTTCAGTTTTTTCCAGAATTAATCAAAGAGGGACATTTATATATTTTGCAGACACCTCTTTTTAGAGTTCGAAATAAGAAAGAAACCATTTATTGTTATTCGGAAGAAGAGCGTAAAGACGCTATAGAAAAATTAAAGCCAAAACCAGAGATTACTCGATTTAAGGGATTGGGAGAGATTTCGCCGGATGAGTTCAAGAATTTCATTGGAGAAACGATTCGTTTGGATCCTATTATGATGGATAAACATACTTCTATCGAACAGTTATTATCTTTCTATATGGGTAAAAACACTCCAGACCGACAGGATTTTATCATCAAGAATTTGAAGGTGGAGTTGGATGTTTTGGAAGAAGTTAAATAAGTTTAAAAGGAAAAGTAGTTATTCCTATATTTTTATAATAAATAAATGAAAGACGAAGAAGACGATAACATAATTCCAGCAAACGAAGACAATAATTCTGAGGATCATTCTGTTGATGACAATCAAGATGATAATGATTCGGATGAAATTATTGATGTCGAAGCCAAACATTTCGAAGGGCAACATTTTTACGAAAATCAAGAGGATGAGAATGATACCATTACCAAAGTTACAGGAATGTACAAAGATTGGTTTTTGGATTATGCTTCCTATGTAATTCTTGAGCGTGCCGTTCCAGCGATTGAGGATGGTTTCAAACCAGTGCAACGAAGAATTATGCACTCTTTGAAAGAGTTGGATGATGGCCGTTATAATAAAGTTGCCAACGTAGTTGGTCATACAATGCAATATCACCCTCACGGAGATCAGAGTATTGGTGATGCGATGGTACAAATAGGTCAGAAAGAATTATTGATTGACTGCCAGGGAAACTGGGGTAATATCCTAACGGGAGATGGAGCTGCGGCTTCCCGTTATATCGAAGCACGTTTGTCGAAATTTGCTTTGGAAGTTTTGTATTCTCCAAAAATTACCGACTGGGGTGTTTCCTATGATGGTCGTCGTGCAGAACCGAATAACTTACCCGTAAAATTTCCATTATTATTAGCTTCTGGAGCAGAGGGAATTGCTGTAGGTCTTTCGACAAAAGTATTGCCTCATAATTTTAATGAATTGATAGATTCGACCATTAAAATTCTGAAAGGAAAACCATTTACATTATATCCGGATTTCTTGACACAAGGTATAGCTGATGTGTCTAATTATAATGATGGAATGCGTGGTGGACGTGTTCGTGTTCGTGCCAAAATTGGTCAACTCGACAAAAACACATTAGTGATTACGCAAATTCCGTTTTCTACAAATACAACGACTTTGATTGACAGTATTTTGAAAGCCAATGAAAAAGGTAAAATAAAAATCAAAAAAATTGAAGATAATACGGCGGCTGAAGTTGAGATATTAATTCATCTTTTTCCTGGGGTTTCTCCAGATAAAACCATCGATGCTTTGTTTGCTTTTACCGCTTGCGAAACTTCGGTAGCGCCTTTGGGTTGTGTGATTGAGGATAATAAGCCGTTGTTTATTGGAGTTTCGGATATGTTGAAGATTTCAACAAACCGAACAGTTGATTTGCTTCGCCAAGAGTTGGAAATTCAATTAGAGGAATTAAAAAATAAATGGCATTTTTCTACTTTGGAAAAGATTTTCATCCGTGAAGAAATGTACATTGATTTCAAATTGTATGGAGACAGAGAATCATTATATGTTTATTTGTATGACCGTTTTGAGCCTTTTAAAAAATCATTTGTTAGA
Organism: Flavobacterium sp.; assembly: GCA_035273645.1. Lineage (GTDB taxonomy): Bacteria > Bacteroidota > Bacteroidia > Flavobacteriales > Flavobacteriaceae > Flavobacterium. Next base: position 5,877 of record DATEOV010000329.1, read on the forward strand.
GAAATTCATGATGATGATTTGCATAGATTAACTCAGATTCCAATGATTCGTATTACTCGTTTTGATTCTGACAAAGCAGATGATTTTATCGCTAAGCTGGAAGAAGAAATGAAGGAAGTAGAGCATAATCTGGCGCATTTGACTGATTTTGCCATTGCCTATTTTACAAAATTAAAAGAGAAGTACGGAAAAGGTAGAGAGCGTCAAACTGAGCTGCGTATTTTTGATGATATTGAAGCTACAAAAGTGGTTTTAAGAAATACAAAATTGTATGTAAATAGAGAAGAAGGTTTCGTTGGAACAAGTTTGAAAAAAGATGAATATGTAACCGATTGTTCCGATATTGATGACGTAATTGTCTTTTTGCGTGATGGGAAAATGATGATTACCAAAGTCGATGCAAAAACCTTCGTTGGAAAAGACATTATCCATGTTGCCATTTTTGACAAAAGTGATAAGCGTACCATTTATAATATGATTTATCGTGATGGTAAGTCTGGACCATCTTATATCAAGCGATTCAATGTGTCGGGAGTTACTCGTGATAAGCCTTACGATTTGACAAATGAAACAAATGGTTCACAAACCTTGTATTTTTCGTGTAACCCTAATGGAGAAGCTGAGGTAATTACTATTTTATTACGTCAGGTAGGAAGTATCAAAAAACTGAAATTCGATATTGATTTTGCTTCTTTAGCTATAAAAGGTCGTGCTTCCAAAGGAAATTTGGTTTCTAAATATCCTATCAAGAAAATTGAATTGAAGGAGAAAGGGATTTCAACATTATTGCCAAGAAAGGTTTGGTTCGATGACACCGTTCAACGATTGAACGTTGATGCAAGAGGAGAGTTGTTAGGTGAATTTAGACCAAGTGACAAAATTTTAGTGATTTCACAAGCTGGTAAAATAAAAGTCATTACACCTGAATTATCTACCCATTTTGATGAGGATATGATCGTTTTGGAGAAATGGATACCTAAAAAACCAATTTCGGCAATTTATTATGATGGTGAAAAAGAACGTTACTATATCAAACGTTTCTTGGTGGAAACCGAAAATAAAGAAGAAAGTTTTATTACTGAACACGCTAATTCCAGATTAGAAATTGTAGCAACGGATTATCGCCCTGTAGCCGAATTAGTTTTTACTAAGGTAAAAGGAGTTCAAAAAGATAATTTGATCGTGGATATTGAGTCATTTATAGCTGTAAAAGGATTTAAGGCACTCGGTAATCAATTGACAACAGATAAATTGAAACAGGTAAACCTATTGGAGCCTTTACCGTATGAAGCTCCCGAAGAAATTGTTCCAGAGGAAATAGAAGTACAAGGAGAAATAAATTCCGATGATACAGATGTTCAATTGGATGATGATGGACAGGTTGTCTTATTCTAGAATGAAAAAAGCTCCAAAAAGGAGCTTTTTTTATTTAAACAAATCTCTTAAAGTAAATTCTGTTTTTCCTTTTAGATCTTTTAATTTTTTTACAATTTTTAGAAAAGCAATTGCTGTTATATAGGCGTCACCCATTGCGGTATGACGATCTTTCTTGGAGATGTCAAATTTATCTGCTAGATCATCGAGGGCATATTTTTCCTTTCGATCCAAAAGATTGGACATTATGAGTGTTTTTTTATAAAGAAACGCAGTGTCCAATGTTTTGTTTGTCAAAAGAGGAAGACCATTTCGTTCCAAGGCTTGATTAATCATTGTAACATCAAATATAGTGTGATGAGCAATGATAATGGAGTCTCCCAAGAAAGCCAAAAATTGTTGCAAAGCCTCCAGTTCTGAAGGTTTATCCATAACCCAATCTTTTAAAATTCCATGAATTTGTGCACTTTTTTTATCGTAATGATCTTGGTGAATATAAATTTCAAAACTATCAGGAATTGAAATTACACCGTTCTGCAAGGTGATTGCACCAATACAAAGTATTCGGTCATTGTCATAATCAAAACCGGTTGTTTCAGTATCTAAAACTACAAAACGAGTACTTTCAACAGTATTTGAAAGAGATTCATCAGTCGATTTTTCGGGAATCTTCAAAAAATCAAATATGCTCGCTTTGCTTCTTTTAAAAAAGTTATTCATTACAATATATTTGAAGGATTAAAGCGTATGGAAATAATTTCTTGTATTTCTTTAATGGTTTTAAAGGTGCTCTTAAGTTTTATTTTTTCAAGTTTTGTTAGGTCTCCAAGCGCAATATATTGACCAGAATCATTATGTAAAAGTCCCTGTTTCGTTCTGAATTTTAAGAGTGCTCTATATGAATAGGAACAAGCCAAATACAATTCTCTATTTTGTGGTTCCAATTCGGCCAATTTTTCAAAACGTTCAGGCGTATTACTAATTGATTTTACGGCATGTGACAAAATTAATACTCTTGCTGCATCGCTCAAAGGCATTAAAGCTCTTCTTTTTATATCGAAAAAATCTTTGTTTGCTCCGTCTTGTTCCAATAAAAAATCTCTAAAAAAACCAGTAGGAGATGGACTTTGCAAAGCGCCACTCACTAAATGAAGATAAAATACAGGGTTTGCCTTTATATCTTCCAAAATATAGTCGGATAAGTTATTTGCGACTTCGCTATCACCATAAGAAAGGCTGTAGTCAAAAAAGATAAAAGACAATAATACTTCGTCTTTTCCTGTATTTGTAATCCAATGATGAACCAGTTTTTTCCATTCACCAAGACTTAAACACCACTTTGGATTTGATGCCATCATTTCTGCGGGACAATAATCATATCCAATTTCAAATAATCCTTTGTTGACATGAGTGGCTAATTCTAAAAAATATTTTTTAGTCTTCTCTTGTAATTCTTCAGGTACATCCTCATAGACTAAAGCATTGTCCTGGTCGGTTTGTAATAATTGTTCACTTCGTCCCTGGCTTCCCATGGCCAACCATGCAAATTTTACAGGAGGTGGAGTACTCATTTTTTTTAATGAAATCTCTATTACTTGTTGAATGCACACATCATTCAATTCGGTAATGATTTTTGATGTTAGTGTTATTGGAATGTTTTGGTCCAAATAGCCTTGTAGCAATTGCATGATACTGGCGCGTATCGGTTTGATTTCTTTATATTTTTTTGCTCTTTTTACGGCTTTTATCAATACAGCAGGATTGTTTCCTAGTGAAACCATAACATCGTGTTTGGAAAGAATACCAACAGCTTTTGTGTTTGGTGTCCCGTCTTTCGTAAGGCATATATGGCTGATATTACTTTTCATCATAGCCATTTGTGCTTGTGTAGTGGTGAGTTTTTTAGGATAGGTAATAACAGGACTCGTCATTATTAAAGATGCCGATGTCGTGATAGGATATTCCCCGGTTACAATCTTGTTCCTTAAATCCTTATCAGTGATAATACCAATAGGGAGTTTGTCTTCCACAACAAGTACAGCTCCGACATTTTTTTTAGTCATAATTTCGGCTATAGCCTTTGCTGTGGTTACAGATGAACAAGTGACTATTTTTTTGGAATATTTTACGGGATGAATATCCAATAATTTGGTGTCTGTTTCCAAACTATCACCAGCCAAGGTTTCGCCGTACAACTTTCCTCTGTGGCTTTTAGAATATGGATTGTTAGTATTTGAGGCAAAACTTTGTATTAAGAAATTGCCAACAGCTTCATTTTCTAAAGCGTATGGTCTAAAAATAGAAATCGGAATGGCATAAAGGATGCTTTCTTCATAAGCTTTGGCTTCCATTTTATAGTTTTCATTGGCGATAAGAGGTCTCAATCCAAAAATATCTCCTTCATCACACATATCTAAAATATCATTTTTTAGACCTTTTCTAAGTGCGACAGCTCCTTTGTGAACCACATAAAATGAGCTATGTGTTTCTTCGTTTTCTGCAAAAATAACGCTGTCTTTTTCTTTGTAGATAATGGATATTTGCTCCGAAAGAATTTCAATGTCTTTTTGATTTAAAAAAGTAAAAGGAGGAAAGTTCTTTAGGAAATCGGCAACTCTATGTGAAATGGTATTTTTCATTGGTATTGTTTGAAACTAAAATTATTATATAAAAAAAAAACAGCTACTTTGAGGTAACTGTGTTTTTAATGGTTGTTTTTTCGAATGATTTTGATGCTAATGTGGAAGAATATAAGGAAACACAAAACGGAGTAATGTAAGTCAATACTATTATTAAAG
>DATEOV010000330.1:0-4366 GCA_035273645.1 Flavobacterium sp.
GTAATTGGAATTTAACTCCTCTCGCCAAATTAAATACATTGAAAGGTTGGGAAGAAATCTATTCAATGGAGGTAGCTTCCGGAAATTTGGTAGTGGCAGGGAGAGATGCTAAAAGTTATTTATATTATAACATTGCAGATATTCGTAAGAACGCAGCAAATTCAGTCACAACTCCCATAAACCCGACAACAACTCCATTTACAGATACAAAACCTACTGCTATTGCATTTAGTACAGATTGGGCCGTTACTTCAGAAAACGTCGGCACTTTAAATTATCTCCGAATTTATCCTAAAGAAGAGTTTATCAACAAGACCTACAATGCTAGAGTAAGTGCAACTGATGTAATGGGAGCAAATCCTTTTGGAAGCATTGTCAGCGTTGCGCAACTTGATAATCGTCTTTTTTTAGCGGATAACACAAACCAAAAAATACGAGTTATCAAACTCAATAAATCAACAATAACTGAGCAAAAGTAAAACACACATTATTATCGCACAGCATTCATCTTTGTCAAAGTTTTGAACTTTGACAAAGATTTATAGATATAGAAATTTTAATCAACTGCTTCGGGTTCCAAAATCACTTCCAGATTTGTGCTTACCGGATTTTGTAAGCAATCCGACAATACAAATTGCAGTGATAGCGATTTACGGTCAGCGCTAATTTTAGCAAGTGGATTGGAAACCGATTGGATTTTTCGAGGAAAATGATAATTCAAGATATAATTCTGAACAAGTTTATATCCTTTATATTCCGCTTTTAATCTTTCTATTTTATCAAATTCTTTTTTTTGTTCCAATGTATCAATAATCGTTACGGTTCTGCTGAAACGATTGCCAGTATAATCGTAAATTGCTTTGTAATAATGCTCTTCGGCACTTAAAGCATAATTATTTTTTATATCGTCTAGATAATGATCCGTTTTTGAGAGATCAACGATGTCTGATGCTTTTTGAAAATTCTGGGTATAAGTGGTTCGGAATTCCTTATCGTAGGAACTTGATTTTCTGTGAATTTTTACTTCGGAATATCTCAAAAATACTTTTTGATCAGCAACAGGAGTTCTTGAAAATGTTTCGTGATGTTTTTTAATATAATCGCCAAAAACGTAAGTTGTATCTCTGTAAACATCTTCCTTCGAATAGTTTTCCTTAGCAATCTGCATATAACTATTTTCGTCCCTTAGCATAGCGACTTCAATTGTTCCGCTTCCATCAGCGTTGAGATGAATGGTTTCGGTGACCTGACAGCTTACGTTTAGGAGAATTGAGAGCAGGAAGAAATATCTTTTCATTTTTAAAGGTTTCTAAGTTTTGAAAAACGAAGTTACTTAGTTTTCTTACATCTGTTATTGTTGTTTTTAAAAAATTAACAGTTTTAGATCAAAAGATAGCTTTGGTAAAGATCTTATAAAAACTAAACTTGTAAACTAGCCCCGATTGCTTCGCCAGTTCGCTTCGCTCGTGTGAAGTAAAAATCCTTTTGTGCCGGTGTTCGGCACAAAAGATTGTAGCGGAAAGCGGGAGAAATGCTCTTGAAAACACGAGAATTTTCTGCTCCAAAAAATCTGAAATCTGCTTTCTAAAATCTGCAATCAATTTGTTATCTTTGCACACTTAAAAAACAGTATATAATGGCCTTATCAGAACAAGAAATCATCCGAAGAGAAAAACTTCAATCTTTACGTAATTTAGGAATCAATCCTTATCCTGCAAATCTTTTTCCTGTAAATCATACTTCGAAACAAATAAAGGAGTCTTTTGAAGAGGGCAAAAAAGTGATTGTTGCTGGGCGTTTGATGAGCGTTAGAGATCAAGGAAAAGCTTGTTTTGCTGAGTTGCAGGATAGCGAAGGACGTATTCAATTGTACGTGAACCGTGATGTTTTGTGTGAAGGCGATGATAAAACTTTATACAATCAGGTATTCAAAAAATTGACCGATTTGGGAGATTTTATTGGTATTGAAGGAGAATTGTTTACGACACAAGTTGGTGCAAAATGTATTCGTGTGAGCGGTTTTACTTTTTTGAGTAAAACATTGCGTCCGTTGCCATTGCCTAAAGTGGATGAGGACGGAAAAGTACATGATGCTTTCAACGACGCTGAATTACGCTACAGAATGCGTTATGTAGATTTGACAGTGAATCAACATGTTAAAGATACTTTTATCAAACGTACAAAGCTGTTTACTGCTATGCGTGGCTATTTTAATGATGCAGGTTATCTTGAGGTTGAAACTCCCGTTTTACAATCAATTCCGGGTGGAGCTTCGGCAAGACCTTTTATTACGCATCATAATTCGCTTGATATTCCGCTTTACATGCGTATTGCAAACGAATTGTATTTGAAAAGATTAATTGTTGGTGGTTTTGAAGGTGTTTATGAGTTCTCTAAAAACTTTAGAAATGAAGGAATGGATAGAACACATAATCCTGAATTTACCGCAATGGAGATATATGTAGCCTACAAAGACTACAACTGGATGATGGAATTTGCTGAAGGTTTAATTGAGCATTGCGCTATTGCTGTAAACGGAACTAGTGAAGTTACTTTTGGCGAGCATAAAATCAACTTTAAAGCGCCTTATGCACGTGTTACAATGACGGATTCTATCAAACATTTTACAGGTTTTGATATTTCTGGAAAAAGCGAAGACGAATTGTTTGAAGCCGCAAGAGGAATGGGAATCGAGGTTGATAAAACAATGGGGAAAGGAAAATTGATCGATGAGATTTTTGGAGCTAAATGCGAAGGAAATTATATTCAGCCAACTTTCATTACAGATTACCCTAAAGAAATGTCGCCTTTGTGTAAAGAACACCGCGATAATCCTGAACTTACAGAGCGTTTTGAATTAATGGTTTGCGGTAAAGAAATTGCAAATGCTTATTCTGAATTGAATGACCCGATTGATCAACGTGAACGTTTTGAAGATCAAATGCGTTTGGCTGAAAAAGGTGATGATGAAGCAAATGGAATTATCGATGAAGATTTCTTAAGAGCTTTGGAATATGGTATGCCTCCAACATCTGGAATGGGAATTGGAATGGATCGTTTGATCATGTATTTGACTAACAATGCATCGATTCAGGAAGTTTTATTGTTCCCGCAAATGCGTCCAGAGAAAAAACAGGTTCAATTGGAAGACGAAGAGAAAGTTATCGTTGTGATTTTACAGGCTAATGGTAATCAAATGGAATTAGGTTCACTAAAAATAAAATCAGAATTGAGCGGAAAAAAATGGGATAAGGCTATGAAAAATCTTTCTGCTCTTGGATTGACTGAAGTTGTTGTTGATGGGGATGTAAAAGTTTGTCGATTGAAAGAGTAATATTATTCTAAATATATTTTAAAAAAGGAGCTTCTAAATTGAAGCTCCTTTTTTTATTCAAAAACATCAAATTAAACAAAACAATCCCTCTTAGTTTTTCGTAACTTTACTATTCAAAACTACACGTTATGAATACTTTAGAATTAAAGCAAAAAATAGTTGACAACATAAAATCTATCGATGATGTTGACTTGCTTAAGCAAATTATGAATTTACTTCAACCATTAGATCCAAATGAAATTAAACATTTAAATGAAAACGAATTGGAAATGGCTAAAGAAATTGAAGACGATATAAAATTTGAAAGTGGTGTTTATCATAAACAACTTGACAAAGAAGATTCGGAATGGCTTACTGAACTATAAAGTCTAACAATTATAAAAAACAAAAAAAGGAGCTTTCATCAAGCTCCTTTTTCATACAAGAAATTAACACCTTTATTTAAAAGAAAAAAATTGAGGGTTCACATTAATCATGACCCAAGCCCAATTGTTGGTGTGATCAACATCACCACCTTTCAGTCTTTGCATGGTATCGGTTGCAAACATTTGGGAATAACCTCCAGTTATGTTTACAAATTTATGTACTGAATAGCCAAATGTAAAATCGACTTCCGTACCAAGATAGTTACTCATTTCATTTCCACTAGCATCCAAAACTGTATTCGCAGCATTAAAAACATGTGGCAATAATGCAAACTGCCACTTATTCACTACATATCCAAATTTCAAGAAAGCATCTTGTAAGCCTACCGAATTTTTATGATTTCCTACATAGAAATAATCCATATATCCATTGAATCCATGATTGGTTCCAAAAAGTGGGTTGAATGATTTTATGTCGGTACTGGCATCCGTTTGACTTTTGCCAGATAGGAATTCGTACCCCAAACCTGCTTTGAATTTATCAGTTACGGCATAATTAAAATTCAGAGCGGCGTCAAAAGCACTCACGGTATAAGTTGTGCTTTTTCCTGTTTGTCCATAGAACCATAGATTTCCATCCCAAGATTTTCCTTTGGTATTCATATAC
>DATEOV010000331.1:0-2950 GCA_035273645.1 Flavobacterium sp.
TGGTTTTTATCTAATGATGTTTCATCAACAGATTTATAATCAAACACTGGAAGTAAATGTAAATGGGTAATTCCCAATTCCTGTAAATGGTTTAATCCTGTTGCTTCTCCAAAAGTGTTTTTGGTGTTTTTTTCTGTTAGACCAAGAAATTTTCCTTTGTTTTTTATACCTGATGAAGGATCAATAGAAAAATCTCGTACGTGAGCTTCGTACAGTATAATATCCGAAACAGATTTTAATTCAGGTTGCTTGTCGGCATTCCAATTAGAAGGATTGGTTAGTTTTGGGTCGAAGATTAAAGCACGATTTCCGTTTACTCCAACTCCTTTTGCATAAGGATCTGGCATTTCTTTAGACCAATTTTCTCTGTTCTTTACTTGTAATGTATAATAGGTGTTATGATAATTACCATCTAAAACAATTTGCCAAACTCCAGTTTTTGGATCGTAATCTAGATTTTTAGTGGCTATTGCTTCGCCCTCATTTCCTTGTTTGTAAAGGTTAATTTTGGTCTCCTCAACATTGGGGCTCCAAAGTTTTACTGTTGTTTGATTTACATTATATGAAACTCCTAAATCATCTTTCAAATAAACTGGATAAGCATCAAAAGAGGCATATTGAATGGTGTTTATTTTTGAATTTTGTGACATAGCAAATTGAATTGTGAGAAGTAAACCAATTATGAAATGGAATTTTTTAGTAGAAACAAACATGGTGTAATTGTTTAATTAAATATTTTATAAAGCATTTCTCTTAACAAATCGGCCTGTGATAAACTGTTAGCTCCAACTCCTTTGCTTTTTACATCAGTATCTCGTAATGAAGCAACAATCTGACTCACTTTTTTCATGGGGTAATTTTTGACCGCCACATCGTAATCTTTTAGAAAAAATGGATTAACCCCCAATACCGAAGCCACATTTTTAGGGTTTTTATCCTTCAATCCGTGGTATTTCAATAATTGGATAAAAAAGCCAAAAACCAAACCAGTTGTCATTACTAGTGGATTGTCTTTTGGGTTTTGCGCAAAATTCTCGGCAATTTTGTAGGCTTTCAGTTGGTTGCGTTCACCAATAGCTTTTCGCAATTCGAATACATTATAATCTTTACTGAATCCGATATTTTCTTCTATGTCTTTGGCAGAAATGGTGCTTCCGGCGGGTAAAATAATTTGCAATTTTTCGAGTTCATTATTGATTTTACTTAAATCAGTTCCAAGAAACTCAACCAACATAGCTGAAGCTTTGGGTTCAATAGTGTATTTTTTTCCTGCTAATACTCTTTTAATCCAATCCCCAACTTGATTCTCATACAGTTTTTTGCTTTCGTAAACGATTCCGTTTTTAGCTAAAAGTTTGGTGACTTTTTTCCGTTTGTCCAAGGTTTTGTATTTATAACAAAATACTAAAACAGTCGAAGGCATTGGGTTCTCAACATAACTTTCTATTTTGTCGATCGTTCTAGATAATTCCTGAGCTTCTTTTATAATAACCACTTGGCGATCGGCCATCATAGGATAACGTTTAGCTGTAGAGACAACATCTTCTATGCTAACATCTCTACCATATAAAACGGTCTGATTGAAGCCTTTTTCCTCTTCGGTTAAAACATTTGCTTCTATATATTCTGATAATTTGTCAATATAATAAGGTTCCTCCCCCATCAAAAAATAAATTGGTTTGATGTTTCCTCCTTTTATATCATTTACAATCTTTACAACTTCGTCCATTTTTTATGTTTCAAGTCTTAAGCTGAAGGTTTCGAGTTGAAAAACATGAAACTTTAAACTTTAAACTAAATTAACTAATTTCGCCTCATGCAAAAACTCAATTTTCCTTCCTATAGTTTTCGTTTCAAAAATAGCGAAAATAAAGTATCTATTTTTGATGCAATCAGGAAAAAATTCATCATTCTTACACCCGAAGAATGGGTGCGCCAACATGTGGTGCAGTTTTTATTGGAAGAAAAAAAATATCCAAAATCCCTGGTCAATGTCGAGAAAGCTTTAATGGTCAATGGTTTGCGAAAGCGCTATGATGTTGTGGTTTTTAATCCGAATGGCACTATTTTTATATTAATCGAATGTAAAGCACCTGAAGTTAAAATCGCACAAGCCACTTTTGATCAAATCGCACGATATAATATGACTTTGGAAGCCGAATTTTTGATGGTTACCAATGGGCTAAATCATTATTTTTGTTTAATGGATTTTGAAAATGAGAAATATGAATTTTTGAGAGAATTACCCAATTATGGTGAAGAAAAATTAGAACACAGAAAATAGAAAGATGCTTTTGAGTATCAATTTTAAATTCATAAAATAAATAAACTTCCTTGGAAAAAATAGCCGTAGTCATACTGAATTGGAATGGAGTAAAGCTTTTAGAACAGTTTTTACCTTCCATAATTCAATATTCTCCCGAAGCAACCGTTTATGTTGCCGATAATGCCTCTACTGACGAATCAATTGCATTTGTAAAGAGCAATTATCCAACGATTAAAATTGTTCAAAACAAAACAAACCATGGTTTTGCTGGCGGATATAACGATGCTCTACAACATATCGATGCAGAAATCTATGCTCTGGTGAATTCTGATATTGAAGTTACTGAGAATTGGTTGAAACCTATTTTAGAAACTTTTGGGGCTGAATCAGAAACAGCAATTATCCAGCCGAAAATATTAGATTTTAAAAAGAAAGATCATTTTGAGTATGCTGGAGCTGGTGGAGGATTCATTGATCAGTTTGGCTACCCTTTTTGTCGTGGGCGTATTTTTGATACTTTGGAAAAAGACAATGGACAATACAATGATAAGATTGATATTTTTTGGGCTTCTGGGGCTTGTTTTTTTATTCGATCTGCTGTTTATAAGGAGTTAAAAGGTTTTGATGAAGATTTTTTTGCCCATCAGGAAGAAATTGATTTATGTTGGAGAGCTATCAATAAAG
>DATEOV010000332.1:0-2150 GCA_035273645.1 Flavobacterium sp.
GTAAATGAGAAATCAAATGGTTTGAGTCCATTAATGATTGCAGCTCGTTACAACAAAACCGAAATAATTAAAGTTTTACTTTCAAAAGGGGCTCGTCTTAATGAAAAAGATGAAAATGGATTTACAGCTTTAAAATATGCGGAATTATCAAATGCAAATGAAGCTATTCAACTTTTGAAGCAAAATTAAAAAAGCATTATAATGGGACATCATTAAATAGGATGTCCCATTAAAAAACAACAATCAATCAACCAATCATTCAAATCAAAAAAAATCATGAAAAATTCACTTTTAATTTTAGGAATAGCATTAGTGTCATTAACTAATGTTTGTAATGCAACAAATACTGTTGGCAGACCAGTTAATTCATTTAACGAAGACATTTTAGTTAAAGAAAATGTAGGGATATTATCAACAGAGAGGGTAAAAATAGCCAAGCCTTCATTAAGTGGAGATGTAGAAGTGTTCAATCCAGAAACAGTTATTGCTTATAATCGAAAAACAGTGAAAGAAACCATTGCTGAAGGAGACAAAATCATAGAGAATGTAGCTACAGATGATTCGGAATTTATGTCTTATGAAGAATCAATGAAAGAAATAATTGTTCAGTCTGATTTAATTATTGAGAATACAGTTTCAAATGAAACATATCCTCTTTATGGTGAAAGAACATTAGAAGATGAAATAACAGAACTTGAAATGATCATTGAAAGTACTGAAAGTAACGAAGCAAGACCATTGAATTTTAAAAAAATAAACAATAATTCTTTGCTGATTAATACATTAAATTCTAAAAAATTTATTGGAATGAATTAAATGAAGACTAGGTGATATAAACAAAAGCTTATTTAGGGACTATAAAAAAGCACCATTATGAAGAGTATAATGATGCTTTTTTTTATGCAATAAAAATAAAGTTGCCTTTTTATAACATGTATATGTATTTTATTTTTTGTACAGGTTAATTTAGTAGCTGGTATCGTCAAGTTTTACTTTTCCATTGAACGTTCTGTACAAAAAGAAAAAATAAGCGGCCAATAATGGAGCGCCAATAGCAACAATAGTTAGCATAATTCCTAATGATTTTTGAGAAGAAGCTGCATTGTAAATTGTCACGCTGAATTTTGGGTCAATTGTAGAGATTAGTAAGGTTGGGTATAATTGCAAGGCAACAAGAATAAGCAAAAAAGCCATTGTTAATGACGAAAATATCAATGCGAGCATGTATTGTTTTTTTGAAACCAATCTAGGAACATTGGCCACAGCCAAAAAAGAGATGACAGGAACAATGAAATAAACTGGATTAGCCCTGAAATTGGCTGTAACTTCTGGAATAAAAATCAAGGTATAAAGTGTAGTAATTCCGAAGCTGATAATGAAAAAGATCATTCCTTTTTTTAGCAAAAATGTGAGTCTAGCGTGTAATCTGCCTTCTGTTTTCAATAAAAGATAAATAGCACCTTGTGTCATGAAAATGGAAAGTGTAGTTAATCCAACCATTATGGCGTAGGGATTTAAAAAAGAGAAAAACACACCGCCTTGATAACTGAAATTAGGCCCTAAAGCAAATCCTTGCAAAATATTTGCCAAAACAACTCCCAGTAAAAAAGCAATCAGTATACTAGAAATACTGTAAATAACATCCCAGCTGTTTCTCCACCATTTCATTTCTTCAACACTTCGAAATTTAATTGCGGCAGCTCGAAGTACATTTAGCATCAAAAAAAGCATAAAAGGAACATACATCGCAGATAGCATGGTGGCATACATTACAGGAAATCCTGCAAATAATGCTCCACCACCAATAATTAACCAAACCTGATTGGCGTCCCAAACGGGAGCAATTGCGTTTATTGCAATTCTTCGGCTTAAATCTTTTCTAAAAAACAAATGCCAAGCGCCTGCTCCAAAATCAAAACCTTCCAATATTGCATAACCCGAAAACAATAATCCGATTACTAAATACCACAATGTAGGGTAATCAATTCCTAAAAAAGTTTCCATATTATAAAGATTAAAAGGATTTGAAGGTTATTGGTGTTTTTGACTCGTCATAGGGGCCATGTTTTATTTTTTTGTTAACCGTGTACAAAAACAAGGCTAACAACAAGGAATAAACCACTGTAAACATTACTAATGAAAATACAATT
>DATEOV010000333.1:0-7280 GCA_035273645.1 Flavobacterium sp.
CTTTAAGTTATGCGGGGCATCAATTTGGAAATTGGGCTGGACAATTAGGTGATGGGCGTGCCATTAATCTAACCGAAGTTGTACATGATGATAAGTTGTATACATTGCAATTAAAAGGAGCTGGTCCTACACCATATTCCCGAACAGCCGATGGTTTTGCGGTATTGCGTTCCTCTATACGTGAGCATTTGTGTGCGGAGGCTATGCATTATCTGGGTGTACCAACAACACGTTCGCTTTCGCTAATGATTTCTGGTGATCAGGTAATGCGTGATATACTCTATAATGGAAATCCGGCTTATGAGAAAGGGGCCATCGTTTGTAGAGTAGCACCTTCGTTTATTCGTTTTGGTAATTTTGAATTGTTTGCCTCGAGAAAAGATCATACTACACTTCAATTATTAACGGATTATACCATCAAGCATCATTTTCCGGAGATTAAAAGCGAAGGTGTAAAAAAATATCTTGACTTTTTTCAAACGGTAACTCAAACTACCTTAGAAATGATAATACATTGGCAACGCGTTGGTTTTGTTCATGGCGTTATGAATACCGATAATATGTCCATTCACGGTATTACAATTGACTATGGTCCTTATGGATGGTTAGAAGATTACGACTCCAATTGGACACCGAATACGACCGATAGAGAATATAAAAGATATCGATTTGGTAATCAACCCGATATCGCTTTATGGAACTTATATCAATTAGCCAATGCTTTGTATCCTTTGATTAATGATGCCAAACCTCTTGAGACTATCTTGAATGCCTTTGGTAGTGATTATCAAAAAGAATATTGGAGTATGATGCAAAATAAGCTCGGTCTCAAAATAAGTAAGGATGAAGATGCTATTTTAATTGAAAGCCTTACTGAACTTCTTCAGTTAATTGAAACTGATATGACTATTTTCTTTAGAAACTTGAGTAGTGTTCAAAAAGAGGATTCAACCGAAGTTGCTTTGGATAAAATCAAAGAAGCTTTTTATAATGAAAAAGATCTTAGTGAATCTATTCTGGATAAATGGCATACATGGCTAGAACATTATAATAATCGAATCATTGAAGAGTCTCTTAACGATGCTGAACGTAAAGAACAAATGAATTTGGTGAATCCTAAATATGTATTGCGAAATTATATGGCACAATTGAGCATTGATGATGCTGATAAGGGTGATTATTCTTTGCTGAACGAACTTTTTGAATTACTTAAAAAACCATATGATGAACAACCAGAGCATCAAAAATGGTTTGCAAAAAGACCTGATTGGGCCAGAGACAAAGTAGGCTGTTCTATGCTGAGTTGTAGTTCTTAAAATCTTTATTTTAAGCCAATGTTATCAAAAAAGACATTATACTTAAATAACATAAAAAGCTTTTTTGTTGCTATTTTATTACTTTTTTTGGGATTAAACATTAAAAGTATTTATTTTTAATTTAATTGTATCACTGTTAATGCAATGAGGTAAGTAATCGAATGTTTTTTGTATTTTAAGAATTAGTTAAGTTGTTGATTTAGTGTTTTTTACATGGTTATTGTAGGTAAATTTGATCCATAACCTTAAAACAAAAAATCATGAAAAAATTATTTTTATCCGCTATCGTTTCTTTATTCGTAAGCTCAGCATTTGCAGGTACTATTAGTGACGATCCTATTGCTGTTTTGTCTAGTACTACAAAAGAATTGTCCCAATTGCTAAACAGGTCTTATACTGAAGATGTGTTGGAAAAAGAAGAATTGGTTAAAGTAACTTTTACAGTTAATGAATTGCACCAACTTGTAGTTTTGCAAGTGAATTCAAATAATTCTGACATTCAAACTTATGTTAAGCAAACTCTTAATTATAAAAAACTACCCTCTAATGAATTAACTATTGGAAAAGATTATATTTTTGAAATAAAATTCAAAAACTAATATATTCCTACAAAAAACAAATTTGTCTGGATGTTTACTTAGCTATTAGATAAGTATTTGATATTTTATTGGGAAATCAATCAAAGGAAGCCAACTAGGTTTCCTTTGTCATTTATAATAGTGACAGTTATTGCTAAAACTTTATTTAAGCAATAACTGTCACGTTCAAAAACTTTGATGGGAGCTTATTTATTCTTTTTCTTAATCCATTATATACAAACAAAACATTAAGCTAGGATTCTTTTTTGGGCCCAACTATGAATTCTGGGTCTATGTCTTTATTTATAATATGAATATCCTGCTGTGAAAATGGTATGACAATATTATTTTCTTTTAATGTTTTATCAATTGCAATTATCAATTCACTCCTGGTTTCATTATCAAAATCAAAGTGGCTTATCCAATATTTAAGAACTAAATCAATTGAACTGTCGCCAAATTTAGTAAACCAAATTGCAGGCATCGGTTTCATCAGTACATTTTGATTTTTCTCAAGGATCTCAAAAATTAATTTTTTGGTTAATTCTAAATCAGTTCCATAAGCTACTCCAAACCTTATTTCCGATCTTCGGGTACTGCTTCCTAGAGTCCAATTGGTTAAATTCTGGTTTAACAATTCTCCGTTTGGAATAATTACATCGGCTCCATCAAATGTGGTGACCACACTACTTCTAATCCCAATTGATTTCATTTTTCCGGATTGAGTTCCAACTTCAATAATATCGTCTAAACTCACTGGTTTTTCAAAGGCAATAATCAACCCACTTATTAGATTATTAACTAGACTTTGCATACCAAAACCAATACCAACTCCCAATGCACTAATGATTAAGGTTAGTTTGTCCATTGGAATACCTGCAGATGCAAAAGCAATTAGAACTCCCAAAGTAACAATGGCTATTCGAGATAAGAATAACAAGCTTCCAAAATTTTTGGTTTTGTTTTTAGTACTGATGATTTGATCGTCTGAAGCTAAAAAGGAGACCACTTTTGAAATGAAACTCGACAATAGGATTACAATAATGAATATCATAATGTTTTCAAATGTGAACGTAATGTTTCCGAGGCTTCGAGGTTCGGATAAGGTATTTCTGAAAGGATCAATTATATTTTGAAAAGTATAAGTGTTTCTTACCATCAGCAAAAAACAGCAGACAAAGAGAATTAGATAATAACCAAGAGTAAATTTATGTGGGATGCCAATTAGGATTTTCTTTCGTTTATCTTCATCAACTCCTTCTAAAATTCTGGATATCAGGTTGATTTCTTTGATTATAATAAAGCTGCTATAAAGAGAAAATACCGTTACAATAGCATAGACTGACTTTGTCATTAAAAATTTGCTTAAATTATAATTGCCGTTTACCAAGTAATAGAATGAAAGAAATTGAAGGATTGTCGCCGCAAGGATATACCATAAATACACTTTTCTTTGAAATTTGGATCTATTTATAAATGCATATATACCAATTGCAATTCCTAAACAATTTATTCCCAAAATTAAAAAAGATTCTCCAACAAAGTGAATCAAAATTATTAGATCAAAAAAGGTAATCAAATTCAATAGAAAAATTGCTGCCCAGATTTTCCAGATAAATGTATTGATGGATCTCCACATTATTATAGTCAATGCAATGGTCGATATTGTCCAAATTATAATTGAAAAAATAAGCGGAGGCATAGGTAAAATGAATTGATATATATTTAGGACAACCAAGATTGCAGATGCTAAAGGGCTGTTTAGCATATAAAAATTAATTAGCATATCTTCTTTATAGCCAAAATCAAGGAATTTTCTCTTTTGTAATTTGAAATAGATCGCTGTTCCAAGAATTAGAATGAGCATCGTAAGGATGGCATTTTTATTATTTATCAGATAAAAATAGACTACCAAATAGTTTGTTTTTATCGAGAAAGCCAAAGGATCCTCAATCATTAATTTTTTAATGTTAGGTCGCTCAAAAACAGGTACTTTTTTTGTAAATAATTGATCAACTTCTATTTTTCTGAGTCTATCATTTATAATTATATCCGATTCAATTTTGAATCTCAATTGATCGCCCATAATTTCCAATGTTTGGATACTGTCCACTGCATTTTTCAATCTTTCCGAAATTAGATCGATGTCAGTATTCATCTTTAGTGATTGCAGTCGGTAGATTTCTCTGGCAATGGAATCTTTTGGAACATAATACAGGTTTTTTTCAGCGACCAATGAATCAATCTTTTCTCGTGTTCTGCTGAGTTGTTGATTTTCAATGCTTATTTTTTTCAAGCGATTACTGGTGCGTTTTAATAATTCGTATAGCAATATAGAAGTTGAACTAAGATTTCTGTCGGTTAAAACCCTGAATTGTTTTCCGACAATTCCTTTTACAGAAAACTCTTCCCAATCTTTCAATTGATGAATTTCTTCAGTAATATCTTTGTAATCGAATCCTCTATTTAAAAGAAACTTAGCATTTTGGACTTCTAATTCAATTAAATTGAAGATTTTATTTTGTTTTTGAACTTTTTGGTAGTTTATGTATTTTTCCAGTCTCGCTTTCTTCTCATTTTCTGCTTTGCTTTCAAGCATAAGCTGGTTTATTGTATTTTTGATTCCAATTTCTTTAACGATGGAATCCATTTCTTTTTTTTGGTCTTGGGCAGTAGCCGAAAAAAGGGAGATTAGAGCAAAAAAAACGAAAACAAATATCCAACTATTACCGTTATCATTCTTGTTTGGGTTTATATTTTGAAACGTAAATTTTAACATGGGATATGATATGTTTTTAATTGCGTTATTTTTTTTGAATTAGTGTTTTATAAATGTATTTGTAGGAATTAAGAAAAAAGGCCTCAATCTATTTATTCATCATTGGAAACAACAAAACAATTAAATTTCTAATTATAATGCTTGTTTTTCTTACTATTTCAATTGAAGATTAATAGATGATGTATGTCAAATTTAACAAAAAAATATTAGTTTTTGCTATACAAACTTAAAAAAGAGTTTCTTATAATGTATTGTGGAATGTTGTCAATTATGGATGTAAAAAAACCTGAACTTTCATTCAGGTTTTTATTATTGTTCATCTATTTCTTGAATCAGATTCATAAATAGCAAAGCTTGTGGATTATGCTTTTTTGTTTTTTCCAAAATTGAATTTCACTTTTTCAACAACTGGCGATTTTCCATTACCTTTTGGGTACTGCTTTTTTGCAGGCTTTTTTGCAGTGTTAGATTTTCCAGGAGCTTGATCACCTCTTGCTCTTTCTTCATCTTTCGCTTTTGGTTTAAATTCTGCTCTTTTGGAATCGCCTTCTTTAGCTGGTATTTGAGCTTTGTGTTTGGCAATAACCTCATTTGGGTTTTTAGGATTTTCTTTGGTTCCTCTCAAGTGAATTACCAATCCGTTAAGAAAATTACGCAATACTTGATCTCCACATTCTACGTAATTTTCATGTTTTTCATCACGAAAAAAAGCTCCCAACTCTGATTTTGAAATTCTAAAATCTACCAATTCTAAAATTTCCACTATTTGATCATCGCGTAACATCAAGGCTACTCGAAGTTTTTTGAATATATCGTTATTTGTCATTTTTAAGTATTTAAAGGGCAAAGATAAGCATTTACAAAATGAATTTGTTGTTATTGTTTTCTTGGAGGTAAAAACACTTTATGAATAATTTGAAATTAGATTTAAATTCAATTATTTTTGGGTGGTAATAATTAGAATTATTTTCTAAAAAATTGTTTAGCTACTATATATAAAGTGTCTCAAAGATTATTATTAATTATGAAGAAAATTTTAATAAGTTTCGTTCTCTTTTTTGGTTTAATATCCGCTCAAGCCCAGTCAGGACATGAAATCAAGATTAATTTAAAGAATTGTAAAGATACCGTCGCTTATCTAGCCTTCTACCAATTTGATAAATTATATATTTCTGACACCTGCAAAAAAGTGGTGAACGGAAATATTGTATTCAAGGGAAACAAAAATTTAGACAAAGGAGTTTACTTTTTACTCAGTCAGGAAAAAGGAAATTATTTTGATTTCATTATTGACGAACAGACTCAAAAGCAACAAATCACTTCGGATAAAGCCAATTTACTTGAGAATTTAAAAGCCGTTAACTCCAAACAAAATGAAAATTTCTTCAACTACATTCGTTTTGTCTCAGCCAAAATAAAGAGTTCGATACTTTTAAAAAGTCAATAAAAGAACAAAAAAAATCAGATTCCACAGCACTTTTGACAAAGGAATTCAAAGTCTTGAATGAAGCTATTATGGAAAATGATTTGAATACTATTACCCAAAATAAAGGAAACTACCTCTCCGAAATAATCAATTTAAAATCCGAAAAAGTAGCCAAGGATATACCCAAAGCAACTAACGGAAGACCAGACAGCATTTTTTCATATCATTATTACAAAAATCATTTTTGGGATGGAGTAAATTTTCAGGATGATGCTATGTTATACAACCCATTTTTTGCCAATAAAATAAAGCAATATTTTAATTCAGTTGTGTTGCAGCATCCCGATTCAATTTGTGTCGAAATTGATCGCATGATGCTCAAAACAAAGCAAGGTACCAAAATGAATATGCTATTATTAGCCTATTTTACTTCGACATATGAAATACCAAAAATTATGGGTATGGACAAAGTGTTTGTCTATATGGTTGATAATTATTTTAAAACGGGCAAAGCCAAGGGGGTTTATGATGATAGCGTAATCAAAATTATCATAAACAGAGGCAATGTTTTAGCGCCATTACAACTTGGTAAAACAGCCCCAGAACTCTATATGATAGATATTCCTGGTCATGATAAAATTGCTAAAATGGGTTTTGATACCGCCAAAACGAGCGAAGAAATCACCAAAATCTATTATGATAATAAATCAGTAATTGAACAATCCTATGTGACTTTATCGAGCATAAAAGCCGATTATTTAATCCTGCTTTTTTGGGATGTAGACTGTGGCCATTGCCAAAAAGAAGTGCCAAAAATACTGGAGTTATACCACGATATGTTGAAAGAAAAGAAAGATGTCAAAGTTTTTGGGGTTTATACCCAAAATGAATTTGATAAATACAAGAAATATATCATTGACAATAAAATTGATTGGCTTAATGTCTATGACGGAGTTCACATCAATAATCTTAAGGATAAATACGATGTTGTGACAACGCCCGTGATTTATATTTTGGATAAAAACAAAGTCATCAAGGCCAAAGGAATTGGTTCTGAAGCCATAAAAAGCATCATTAACCAAATGGAAAAAGAATATTCCAAAAAATAAAGATTTAAGAATGATGATTGCTTCGCCAGTTCGACCTTCAGGCTCGGGTAACGATTTTTAGATTTTAGATGT